>NZ_QSTQ01000006.1:9226-115602 GCF_003438275.1 Collinsella sp. OM07-12 | reverse complement strand
GGTATGGGGACTCGTTCGGCCAGACGCGCCGCCGCTGTTTGTGATCCCTTTTCCTCCGTCCCCTTCGGATCACGTGATCCCTTGGGGACGGAGGAAAACGGATCATTTCGTAGGCCCGTAGCCGCCTTGGAAACCGAATGATGGTACGAGCATCCATTCGGCTTCCAAGGCGGCCACGGGCAGAACGGGGCGAACAGAAAAGAACGACGGGCGCCTACTCCCCCGCCACGCTTGCGCGCAGCTTGGCGGCGATAGGCTCCGAGGCCAGCAGGAATACGAGCATGACCACAGAACACACCAGGCACACGATCCAGGTGCTCGCAAAGGAGCCCGTGGCATCGAACAGCACGCCCGAGACGATAGCGCCTACGGTGCCACCGACCATCTCGAGCGAGGTAATGGTGCCCGTGACCTTGCCGAGGTCGGCCATGCCAAACTGCTTGGACGCGGCGATGGTAGGCGTGATGGTGCCCATGCACGTTCCGATACCAAAGCTCACCGCGGCGACAATAGGACCGAGGTCCGTCGTCGGGAAGCACAGCGCCACGCAGGCGATAATGCACGCAACAGAGCCAAGGATATTGCCAAAGCGCAGGCCAAAGCGGTCATAGATCGCGCCGAGCGAAATCTTGGCGATAACGACGGTAACCATATATGCCGAAAGCACAGTACCTGCCCACATGGGATCGTGGCCGCCCGTGACAATCTTGGCGCCGTTGACGGTAACGCTCGTCATGTTGGTGACCTGGTTGGGCAGGATGGCGCCGTTGACCAGGCCCATAAAGAGGAAGGCAACGACGAGCAGCCAAAATGCCGGGCTCTTCTTGATACGAGACCAGCCGACGCTAACCTCGGGAGCCGTGTGCTCGTCCTTGTCGCCAGCCGTCGAGACGGACGGATCGCCCGGGTTCTCGCCGAGCGGCTTAAGGCCGATCTCGGAAGGCTTGGTGCGGAAGGAATACGCCGTGATGGGCAGCGCCGCCACCATGCAGACGGCAGCGAGCACCAGGAACGCAGAGCGCCAGCCAACGCTCACGATAAGCGAGCTCACGATGGGAGACAGAATGGCTCCGCCAAAGCCCGAACCCGAAAGTGCGATGGAAATGGCAAGGCCACGTTTGGCGGTAAACCAGTTGGCGGTCACTAGGCTGATGAGCAGACGGGTCGAGGCGACGGCAAAGCAGCCCGAGACGGCAAAGAGCACGTAGACCTGCCACAGCTCACCGACAAAGCTCATACCCGCGAGCACCGCCGAGGTAGCGATAACGGTGAGCGAGCCCAATACGCGGCCACTCACCTTATCGGCAACATGGCCGATAACGAGCGAACCCACGACGCTCACCACGGTGGAGATAGCGTTGGAGACGTTGTACTGGGCAAGCGTAATCCCGAGGTCGCTGACGATGAGCGGCTGGAACAGGCTCATGCAGTTGACGAAAATTGTGTAGCACGTGGCCATGATCACAAAGCCGGAGGCCACCACGAGCCAGCCAGGGAAGAATTTACGTTGCTGAGACATGGATTACTCCTTGTGGTCCGCAATGTATCCGAGAGCGACGGCGGCATAAGCCGCGGCGCCGAGGGGAAGCTCGGCATCGTTAAAGCGCGCCTTGGGATGATGCTGGGCAAAATGCTCGTCCGTGTCGGTTACGGCCGCGCCCACCGTAAAGTACGCACTTGGGATCTCGCTCGAGATAAGCGCGAAGTCCTCACTCGCCATGGCATGGAACAGCGGCAAGAAGGCGGCCTTGGGCAGCACTGCGCCCACGTAACCAAGCGACGCCTGAGTCATATCGCTGTCGAGTACGAGCGGGGGAACATCCGAGAGTGTCTCGATAGTCGCCGGCGTACGATATGTTGCGGCAACGCCGTTGACGACCTCGGCGATGCGGGTCTTGAGGTGCTCCATGAGCTCAACGTCGAAGCCGCGCAGCGTGCCTTCCAGCACGCAGGTATCTGGGATGACGTTGGCAGCCTGACCGCCGGCGAACTTACCCACGGTAAGTGCGACCTCCTTGGCCGCCGGCACCTCGCGGGAGATAAGCTCCTGGAGCGCCAGGTGCACATGCACGCCCGCCGTGATGGGGTCGATGCAAATCTCGGGGCTCGAGCCGTGACCACCCTTGCCCTGGAGCGTGATGCGAAAACCGTATACACCCGAAAGTGCAGGGCTGCCATAGAGCACCAGGCCAAGCGGCGACTGGCTGTTAACGTGCATGGCAAAAGCCGCCTGAGGACGCGGGTTCTCGAGCAAGCCGTCGGCGATGGCAGCGCGGGCGCCCTCAAAGGTCTCCTCGCCCGGCTGGAACAGCAACTTAACCGTGGCGTTGGCATCAACAAGCTCTGCCTCGCGGGCCTTGAGCAGGCGCGCCGCACCAAGCAGCGCCGTCGCGTGCATATCGTGGCCACAAGCGTGCATGCAGCCGTTGGTGGAAGCGAAAGGCTCGCCCGATTCCTCGGCAACGGGCAGGGCATCCATGTCGCCGCGAAGCATGATAACCGTACCGGACTGCTCGTCCGTGCACGCACCATTGCCCTGAGCAGCCGCGGCCGCACCGGCACCGATCAGGCCAACAACACAGGAGCCGTCGACAAGCGTGGTATAGGGAATGTCCATCTCGTCCAGACGTGCCTGGATATAGGCAGACGTCTGCGGAAGATTGTTACCGAGCTCGGGCATCTGATGGAGATCGTGGCGCCATGCGGCAAGCTCACCGGCAAATGCCTGGGCTTCTTTGACCAGGCCATCGTCGATAACGGTCTGCGCCGCTGTGGTAGCCTGAGGCGCTGGTTGCGGTTGAAGATCGGACAGAGCTGGTGCCATAGATGCCCTCCAGTAACGTTTTTGCAGCACGCACTTTGACAGCATAAAGTGCAAGGCACAACTGTAAGGGCATGACACAAAAAATGCCGCCCTGGAAGGGCGGCGCAGCAAGTTGTTTACAATTGCGGGCGAGATTTTCGGCGCAAGAAATCGAAATGCGTCTCGCTCAAGATAATCGACAAAAAGATGAGCGCAAAGCCGGCAAGCAGGCGCGAGGTGAGCGCCTCCCCCATCAGCAGCACCGAGAACAGCACGCCCGAGGGGGACTCCATCGAAAGAAGCAGCGAGCCCGTCGAGGCGGGGACATGCGCCAGACCGACGTTTTGGACGAGCAGGGCCACGCACGTACAACCCACCGAGAGAAAGGCCACCACGCCGATAAAGCTCGGCGTCCACACGGACAGAGGCGCCTGAGTCTCGAATAGTAGTGACGTGATTAAGCTCAAAACGCCATTGCCCACAAACATCCAAAACGTGATGACGTTGATATCCATCTTGCGGCCATACTTGGCGGTCACCGCCATCTGGATAGCAAAGAAGACCGCGCCGCCCAACGTGATGACATCTCCGGCATTGAACTCGACGCTATCGAGTGCCACCAGGCCAATGCCCGCCAGGCACAGCAATGCGGCGCCCAAGTTGTAACGGGTAAGCTTTTCTCCGCCCAGGACATAGCTCGCAAACGGCACGAGGATGCAATAGGTACCCGTCAAAAATGCACTCTTGCCCGCCGTGGTCTGTGCCAGGCCAATCGTCTGCAAACCGTACGCGCCCCACATAAGTGCGCCCATACCAAGCCCGACGATAAGGTTGCGAGCATTAAAGTGCGCGATGATTCGTTTGTGGAAAATGGCAAACATAACCAGTGATGCCGGGAGAAAGCGAACGTAGACCAGCTCGAACACCGGAACGGTATCGAGCGCATCTTTCATGGTGGTAAAGGAATAGCCCCAGATGACCGCCACCGAAAACAGCAAGGCCTTCCAGAAGAACGGAGAACGCGCTCCGGCGCCACGGGAGGTGCCGCCGGCGCCCAGGTCCTCCCGTGCGACAGGGCTATCGGGCATGTTTTCGATTTCATCAACGGCATTCTGGGCCATAAGGCATCCTCGCGCTCAGTCTGGGCGTGGTGTCCGCACGCGCGTGACCGCGTGCCGCCTCATGGTCAAATAAAAACAGGGCGCACCGGACCCCCGGTACGCCCCGCTACTGTAGCAACAACCAGTGCCGCATCGCAATCCAGCCCACTAAAGCGTTTTGTTCCGCCGTTCTACCGAACGGCGGACCGGCCGACGCTGCGCGAGCCGCATTCACGCCAATCTGACGTTCAATTTCAAGGGCGCGACCAGAAGGTCAGCGCCCTTTCATTTCACGTCACCTTGGCGCAAATGCGGCTCGCTCGCTGGCATTAGCGCTGCATCGGCGTTAACGTTGCTGTACTAGATAAGCTTTGTTGATTCCAGCTTTTCGATGATCCAGTCGTTGGCTTTGATGACCGGGCGGCGGAAGACGACGCCCAGTGCCAGCGACGGAATCAGATAGCTCGCCAGAATGCCTAGCTCAATCCAGTACTCCATATGGTAGGCACCGGCCATGGCGGCATGCATGGCGTTGATGCCGTGAGTAAACGGCAGGAACGGATAGATCGCCTGGAACACGGGACCGGTCATCTCGATGGGGAATGTGCCGCCCGAACCACCGACCTGCATGACCAACAGCACGACGGCGAGAGCCTTACCGATATCTCCAAACGATACCGTAAGCGTGTAGACGATATTGGAGAACACGAGGCTCGCGACCCAGCCCGCCAGCACAAACTGCAGCGGGTTGTCGCACTGAATGCCAAAGAACAAGATGTCGCCGGCGCACACGAGCGTCGCCTGCAGCAAGGCCAAGCCGCCAAAGAACAGGTAGCGGCCCAAATAGATCTCGTGCAGGCGTACGGGGATGAGCTCGTTGATAAGCTCATCGTCAACCGAGACCTTCATCATGGCCGCCAGTACGATCGAGCCGACCCAGAGCGACAGAATCGTGTAGAACGGCGCCATGGCCGAACCGTAGTTGCGGATCGGATAGACCGGCTTGCGATCGAGCGCAACGGGGCCGGAAAGCGACGCGGCGAGGCCCTCGGGGTCGTTGCCGATCATCGTCTTGATCGTGGCTAGATCATCAGACATAAGGGCACCGTCGAGCTCGTCCTTAAACGCGCTGATCTTGTCCGACGCCTCGCCCAGCTGATCGGAAGCCTTGTTGACCAGCTTTGCAGCCTTGGAGAGGCCCTTTGACAGCGAACCGGAAGCAGCGGTCAGGCCGGCAACAGCGCTATCCAGATCGCCCGAGATACCGTTGAGCGAATCCAAAACGCCCGAAATAGTCTTCTTGAGTTCTTTGGCCTTGACCGAAAACGTAGAGTCGTAGTCAATCTTGGCGCCCGAGATACCAGCCTTGGCATCCGCGATTGCCTGATCGACCTCGGCACGCGACTTGTTAACCTCTGCCATACTGTCCGTGAGCGATGTCTCGATTTTATTCAGCTCCGTGGCATTGTTGCGGTACTCCGTCGCGGTTTTGTCAAGCTCAGCAGCCGCGTCCTCAAGCCCTGCCTTGAGCTTATCGTTACTCACCTGGCCAGCAAGACTACGGAGCTCATTCGCCGTGTCAGCAATCTCGTCGGCACGTGTATTGAGCGCCGCTTCGGCTTTGTAGAGCTGAGACACCGTAAGGTCGACATGTTGGTTCGCAGCATCGAATGCATTTGCGAGCTCGGTGGATACGTTATCGAACGAGTCCGCGCTCCCATCAATAGCGGCATCGATCGCATCGCTGGCGGACTTGAGCGCTTGCTCGGAATCGGCAATACCGCTCTCGGCATGCTGCATGAGCTGCTTCACCGACTCCTCGGTCGATCCGGACTGCTTGAGCATACCGCTCGCCGACGTCAGCGAATCGGACGTGGAGCTCAAAATGCCCGCAAGCGACGTTGCGCTGGCCTGAATGTCCTGCAGGTCCTGGACCGAATCGCCCAGCGTCGAGGACAGGTTGGCGATAAAGTTGCTCACCTGGTCGGTGCTCATGTAATCGAGCAGGCTGGACACCGTCTTAAGGCCGATGGTCGTGATGGTCTTGGTAAAGGTCTCATTGACTTGGCTCTGGACGGCGCTCGAGCCCTTCTCGGTCACAATCTGGGCAATGGCGTTGGCCTTCTGGTTCTCGTAAAACTCGATATCGGCATGCTTCACCTCGGTCGAGAAAAGCGTCATCATGTCGGCGCTAAACGTTTTAGGGATAACGACGGCAGCGTAGTACGCGCCCGACTTAACGCCCTCGATCGCCTTATCGCGGTCGTTGAGGACAACCCAGTCGAAGTTCTCGTTGCCGCGCAGGGTGGCGGTTACGTTTTCGCCCACGTTGACCTCGACGGGGATCAGATCGCTCTCGTAGCCCTCATCGGTATTGACCACGGCAATCTTAAGGTTGCCGGTATTGCCGTAGGGATCCCAGCTGCCGGCGATGTTAAACCACGCGTACAGGCACGGCACGATAATGAGGCCCATCACGACGACCATGCCGATCACGGAGCGAGACACGTTTTGGACATCGCGCTTAAACAGGTGCAGGATGTTTTTCATTTATGCCTCACCTCCTTTAGAGTGCTTGCCAAGCGGGGTGGTGTCCCCGTCGTTTCCGTTTACGTTGTCAACGCCGTCGGCATCTTGAGCCTTACGATGCGCACCGATATGCGGCAGACGGCTCGTGGGCTGTTCGCTGTCCTTGGTGCCCCGCTCGCTGGCGTTGAGACCAAACATGCGACGGGCGGCGGGGATGGCAGCCGTGTGCTCGCGCATCTCGCGGCGCAGGTCCTCGTCCGAAAGCGCCGAGATACGCATCTGGGTATTGAGGCTCGCGCGGATGTACTCGATGTTGATGAGCCAGCCACAGATGGCGATAACCGAAATGATCCAGATAACGAGCAGGATGATCTTGCCGTTATTGTCGATATCGAGCACCGTCGAAAGCACAAAGAGCAGGACCTGCACGCCTACCACGGCGGCAAAACCGCCCTTGATGTAGTACGGGTAGCGATGCTCAAACGCCACGGCATGATCGAGCAGCTCGCGACGGTACGAATCCGAATCGAGCATGACGCGCATGGCCGTGCGCAGCGAATAGCGCTGGCGCGGCAGGTCGTTGGACTCGCAGATCATGAGGCCCGTCGTGGAAAGCTGCTTATCAAAGAGCAGATTGAGGTTGAGCAGCAACGGGCGCAGCTGCAGACCGATAAAGAGCGCCACGATCAAGAACACGCCCAGAATGCACAGGTTAAACAGGTAGTTGAACGAATACATGCCGCCGACGGTCTCGCGCAGCAGATTGATGCCGTAGGTAAAGGGCAGCAGCGGGTGCAGCCACTGGAAGAAGCCGGGCATCATCTCGATGGGATACATGCCCGACGAGCCGGGGATCTGCACAATGACGAGGATGACGCCAATGGCTTTGCCGATATGCTTAAAGGTAGTGGACAGCGCATAAATGATGTTGACGTAGGTGAACGAGATAGCGATGCCGCCCAGCACAAAGAGCAGCGGGTTGACGCACTGAACGCCAATGACCAGATCGCCCACCGTAACGATGATGGCCTGGAACGCGCCCAGGATCACCAGGAGCAACCAGCGACCAAAGTAGCCCTGACGCGCGGTAAAGCTGCCGATGCCCTCGCGGTCAACCTCGAGCTTGTAGATGGCGATGAGCACATAGCCGCCCACCCACAGTGCCAGATTGGTGTAGAAAGGAGCAATGCCCGAGCCGAAGCTCTTGACCGGATAAATTGACTTTGAGGTCAGCTCGACCGGAGATGCCATAAAATCTGCGACGTCATTGACATCGACGCCCATCAGATCAGCCAGCTCGCCCATGGACTCGGAAGTCTGCAGGGCCGCGATGTCGTTGGCAGCGGTTGCGAGCCTGTCCTGGACCTTGGCAAGAGAGTCGTCGGTCTGGGACAGTGTGGTCTTGGCCTGTTTGAGCGTCGCATCGAGTTGGGCCAGCGTGCCACGCGCGCTCGCAATCGTGGGCGTAAGACCCGATACGATGCCGGTCAGGTCGCCCGAAACGGCGGCGAAGGAGTCCAGAGCGCTCGAAGCCTTCGGCAGCGCGTTCTGCCCCAGATCCGTCTGAGCCTGATTCATGTTGGTCGTACCGGTTTTGATCGCAATGTTGATAGCATTGCTGGCGACCGAAACAGCCGTAGCGTCATTCGCAATATATTTTGACTGAGCGGAGAGATTATTCTTGACGGCCTGAAGGCTCTCATTTTGCCCTCGAAGCATATCAATCGCAGACGCGATCAGCGCATTAACTTCTTCCGAGCCCGTCGGCGCGCTGTCGGCCAGCTTCTGCAGACTCTCGATAAGAGTCTTGTTATGGTCGATCGTCGCCTGAAGCGAATCGAGCGAGTTGACGATGCGGGTGGTTGTGGACGTCAAAGCACCCGTCATCTTTCCGACCGCGGCGTTCGCAGAAGCCGATGTCTTGCTCAACGCGGCGCTGCCCTCCGAGAGCGCCTTGGAAAGCGAGGTGATGGACTTGCCAGCCGTGGTGCGAGCTTCGCCCAGCAGATCATTACCCTGAGCGATTGCCTGCGTTAGCGAAGGCGCCTGTCCCTGCAGGCCCGCCAACGCAGCATCGGCCGAAGCAATCGAGCTGCTTGTCTTGTCGATGGCGGTGTTCATGTCGCCAATGGAATCGCGTACTTCGCCCAAGGTATCGGATGCTTCGGACACCGAACTTGCCAGCGAATCCTGGGTCTGGGTTGCCTTGTCCTTTAAATCGACTCCGGCATCCTTGGCGATACCGGCAACGGTCTCGCCCGCCGTGGAGACAAATTCCGAGTTGATCTGCTCCTCGATGGTGCTTGCGCCGGTGTCGGTAACCTTCGGCGCAATAGCGCTCTTCTTCTCATTGACGTAGTACGTAAGCTTGGGCTGATGGTAGTTGCCGTCGAGCATCGAAACCAGGTTATCCGAGAAGTTCTTGGGGATTACGATGGCCGCATAGTACTCACCGCTCTCAACGCCCTCTTTGGCATCGGCCGCCGAATCGACGAAGGTCCAGCCCAGCCGATCGTTCTCCTTGAGCTGATCGACGACCTTATCGCCCGCGTTGAGCTCGCCCACCAAGTCGTTTTGGGTGCCCTGATCGTTGTTGGCGATGGCAATCTTGATACCCTGGGTGTTTCCGTACGGATCCCAGTTGGCAACGATGTTGTACCAGGCATACAGCGAGGGAATAACGCACACGCCGAGGGTAACCACCAGGGCGACGGGGTTCACGATCAATCGCTTGATGTCGCGTTTAAAGATTGCAAAGGAAACCTTTGCATCGGATAGTTTGCTGCCGAGACTCACGCTTGGACCATCCATCCTGTCGTTGAATCGAATCGTACTATCGATAACCATTGTACGAAGGCGTTTTAACGTCTCGATGCACAATGGTATTGAGTTTTGCGGGTAGCAATATACTACGAAGATGAGTTAACGTACAGTTGTACAGTATCTTAAATTTCAGCAGGTCACAAAACCACAACCCGCACAAATTAGCAGCCCGAATAGTCATTGGGTAGTCATTGGAGACGTTCTTGAACGACTAGTCAAACAAAAACGTCCCCAACGACTACTTTGGACCATTACGGCGCCGCAGGTAGAGGACGGACAGCGAGCGGGCCGCATTTGAGGCAAGGTGACGTGAAACGAAAGGGCGCTGACCTTCTGGTCGCGCCCTTGAAGTTGAACGTCAGATTGTCCAAATGCGGCCCGCGCAGCGTCGAGCCGTTACGCCGTTCGGTAGAACGGCGTAACTAAGTTACATCAGGTCGCAGACAGCTGCGGCGAAGGCCACGGGGTCCTCGGGCAGAATGCCCTCGACCAGCAGGGCCTGATCGTAGAGCAGACCGGAGTACTGCTTGATCTTGTCGGCATCGCCTGCCTTCTGAGCAGCAACGAGCTTGGCAAAGACCGGGTGCTTGGCGTTGAGCTCGAGCACGCGCTGGCTCTTGGGCATGCCGTCGGGCGCGCCCTCGGGTCCCTTCTGGAGTACCTTCTCCATCTCGAGCGAAAGCGGGCCCTCGGTGGTGATGCACGCGGGGGCATCGGTCAGGCGCGCAGAAACGGCAACCTTCTCGACCTTGTCACCGAGCGCCTCCTTCATAGCGCTAAAGAGGTCCTCGTTTTCCTTGGTGGCGTCCTCGGCCTCCTTCTTCTCGTCCTCGGTCGCCAAGTCAAGATCGCCAGTCGCAACGTTCTTGAGCTCCAGGTGACGATCCTCGACCTCGGGCTCGGCACCGTCGGCAACGGCCTTCTCGGCAGCCTCGCGAGCAGCATCGTCCTCATAGATCTTGGGCATATCGCGCGCCACGTACTCACGCATGGCCTGGAACGTGAACTCGTCCACATCCTGCGTCAGCAGCAGCACGTCATAGCCGCGGTCGAGCACGCCCTTTACCACGGGCATCTTGGCCAAGCGCTCACGCGAGTCGCCGGCGGCGTAGTAGATGGCCTTCTGATCCTCGGGCATGCCCTTGGCATACTCGGCCAGGGTAATCATCTTCTGTTCCTTGGCAGACCAGAACAGCAACAGGTCGGCGAGCTCATCGGCCTTCATGCCATAGCTCGAGTAGATGCCGTACTTAAGACCGCGGCCAAAGTTTTCGAAGAACTTCTCGTAGGCCTCGCGGTCGTTGTCGCGCATATCCTCAAGGTCGGCGGTGATCTTCTTCTCGACACGCTTGGCGATGGCCTTGAGTTGACGGTTCTGCTGCAGTGTCTCACGCGAGATGTTAAGCGACACGTCGGCAGAATCCACAACGCCACGGACAAAGTTGTAGTAGTCGGGCAGCAGGTCGTCGCACTTCTCCATAATCAGCACGTTGGAGCTGTAGAGCGCCAGGCCCTTCTCGTAGTCCTTGCTGTACAGATCGAACGGGGCGCGGCCCGGCACAAACAGCAGGGCGTCGTACTCGAGCGTACCCTCGGCATGGAAGCTGATAGTGCGTGCCGGATCGTCAAAGTCGTGGAACGTGGACTTGTAGAACTCGTTGTAATCCTTCTGCTCAACGTCGGAGCTGCGCTTTTTCCAGATCGGCGTCATGGAGTTGACGGTCTCGAGCTCCTGGTAGTCCTCGTACTCGGGCTTATAATCGTCGCCAGCATCCTCGGGCTTGGGCTTCTGGCGGCTCTTGGACACCATCATCTGGATCGGGTAACGCACATAGTTGCTGTACTGCTGAATCAGGCTCTTGAGGCCCCACTCGGTCAGGAAGCGATCGTAGGTCTCGGCCTCGCCGTCGGCGTCGAGCTTCTCGTTCTCGCGCAGCGTCAGGACGACATCGGTACCGTGCTCGGCGCGCTCGCCGTCTTCGATGGTGTAACCCTCAAGACCATCAGACTCCCACACGTGAGCGGTGTCCTCGCCATAGGCGCGGCTGACCACCTTCACATGGCTGGCAACCATAAAGGCAGAGTAGAAGCCCACGCCAAACTGACCGATGATATCGACATCCGAACCCTGCTGCTCGGCGTTCTCGGTCTTAAACTCCTCGGAGCCGGAATGGGCGATGGTGCCCAGATTGCGCTCGAGCTCCTCGGCGGTCATGCCAATGCCGTTATCCGAGATGGTAATGGTGCGGGCATCTTTATCAAAGGAGACGCGAATAGCCAAGTCGCCCTGGTCGAGCTTGACGCTCGGATCCTGCAGGCTCTTAAAGTTGAGCTTGTCAACGGCGTCGCTCGCGTTAGAGATAAGCTCGCGCAGGAAGATTTCCTTATTGGTGTAGATGGAGTTGATCATGAGGTCGAGCAGTTTTTTGCTCTCGGTCTTAAATTGACGCATGTGCAGTCCTTTCGCGCTACCCCCGTCCGCAAAAACGGCCCGGTTGCCCGAGCCGCATCGCAGACCTGCTATGTTCAGACTTAGATTTTATAACCCATTAGCGCGCATATATACACACGGTATCGAAAAACTGTATGTCCGAGCGTTCCAATGCGCCAATTGCCAAGGAGTGTCCCCAACTGCCGACAGAAAAGGAACGTCCCTATCTGCCATCTACGCGCTTGGCCATCCAGACGTGGGGCTGGCCCTCGTCTTCGTAATCTACCGGGACAATTTGCGTGTAGCCCGCCTTTGCATAGAGCGGCAACACGTATTCCTGCGCATGCAGCTTAATAAGCTTAGCGCCGGCATCGCGTGCACACGAAGCACTGGCCTCGACGATCGCACTCGCCAGTCCGCGACGACGCATAGCCGGCAGCACGGCGACGCGCCCCATAATGTAGGTCTCCCCCGCCGAAACGCCTTCGTCCATGTCGCATGCCGGCAACACCGGGGCCTCTGCGTCAGCCACGCGCTCAAGCTCTTCGGGAAACACGCGCGAGCAACCGGCAAGCTCGCCGTCTACATAGAGCGTCACATGAATGCAGTTCTGATCCTCGTCGATAGCGTCGAACTCATTCTCGTAGCCCTGCTCGTCCATAAAAACGACGCGGCGCACCAACGCCGCGTCATCAAAGCATCCCGTCTTAAGTTGGATATCCATGGCTGCCCTTTTATTCAATGCGAACGTTAGGGACAGATAATTAGCGAAAATGAGCTCCGCGCACACTAAACTTCGCGCGAGCCTTCGCCAGGCAGTCGTAATGACCCACGTTATGGGCATCGCTCGCGATGAAGCTGTACAGGTTCTGATCGAACAGGCGCTGTGCCGGCTTTTTCTCGCGACCAAAGCGACCGCCGGCAATAAAGTCCGCCGAAGCCTGCAGCTTGCAGCCCATATCGACCAGACGCTCCGCCACGCTTACATCCTTTTGAACCGCACGATAGCGCTCAGGATGAGCGATGATCACCTGGTAGCCACGGCACTGCAAATCGTAAATCGTGTTCTCGTACTCTCTAAACGCATACGCATCGGCATGCGTCGAAAGTTCGAGCAGAAACTCGTTGGTCCCATCGAAATGCAAGTGCTCCGCGGCATCGATACCAAGCTCAACGAGCTTTCGATGGTTGACCTCGAAGCCCATCTGGAGCGGAAAACCGTCAGCGTTATCGCGCAGCAGCTCAAAGGCATCCCACATCTTGTCGTAATCAAAATAGGGATCACGGCAGTGAGGAGTGCAAACGATTCTGGTTACACCGGCCCGCTTGGCGGCCTCGAGCATCGCCAAGCTCTCATCGAGATCGGCGGCGCCGTCGTCTACACCCGGCAAGATATGGCAATGAATGTCACGCATAGATCAGCCCTAATTAACTAAACGTTTGCACGGTTGGTGAAGATGCCCTTTTTGGAAGTCCCCTGATCGCCGGAGCCCTTCTTCACCTTCTTACCGTCCTTGGTGTAGTAAGAGTAGTAGTAGTACTCGCTGGTCTCGGTCTCGCAGTAGTTCATAACGGTACCGATAAGCTTGACTTTCTCAGACTTCTTAAGCTGACCGATGGCGTTGAGCGCCTCCTCACGCTTGGTGAAATCCTCGCGCACGACAAAAAGCGCGCCGTCGGTCAGGCTCGCGATCTCGGCAGCATCAATAAAAGTACCGACCGGAGGAGCATCAAAGATGACGTACTGGAACTTGGCGGACAGTGCCTTTACCAGCTTTGCAAAGCGGTGAGAGACGATGATATCAGCAGGATTGGGAATGTGCGGCTCGGCATCGAGGAAGTAGAAATTCTTCTGGCCGGTCTCGACGATCGCCTGGTCGATAGACACCTGCTCAGACAGGACCGAATAGAGTCCGCCACGGGAGCGGACACCGAGCATATCGGCAAGGGACCTGCGGCGCATATCGGCCTCGACCAGCAGGACACTCTTGCCGCTGGTGGCGATAGCCTGGGCAAGGTTGATGGAAACCGTGGACTTGCCCTCGTTGGGAATCGAGGACGTGACGGTAATGGTGCGAATGGGATCGTCTACGCTCGCAAAGCGAATATTGGCCAAAAGGGTCTTGGCGGCATTCTGCACAACAAGCTTGTCGGTGTTTTTCGCCTTAGCCATGCCTATTTACCACCTTTCATAGCCGGAATTCGGCCAACAACGGGAATACCCAGGAGCTCTTCTGCCTCTTCGGCACCGCGGATGCGGGTGTTGAGCATGTCTGCCAAAACGACATAGGCAACTGCGATAAAGATACCGGCGAGGAACGCGACGGCAATATACAGCGCGCGCTTGGGGCCACTGGGGGCTTCGGGGGTCTTAGCCTCGTCGATAACGTTGATGCTCTGGGCAGCGCCGACGTTCTGAGCGACCGTACTCACCGAGCTGGCCATGGCCTTTGCGACCTCAGCCGTCTCCTTGGCATCGGTGCCGGTAACCGAAAGCGTAATGACACGCGTGGTGGTCTCGGAGGAAACAGACACCTTGTAGTCATCCAGATCGGTGAGGCCCAGTTCTTTGGCGGCGCCGCTCTTAACGCTATCGCTATCCAGCAGCGTGGCGATATCGTTGGAAAGCATCTGGCTCGCCGAGAGATCGTTGTAGCTCATCTGACCGCTATCGTCGGTCTTGGCGAGAATGTACATGCTCGTCGTCGCGGTGTAGGTGTTGTCCATCGCAGCGAAGGACACGATGCCCATGGCGATCGCGCAGACCACCGGAAGGGTGATGACCAGCTTGAGGTGCTTCTTCAGCAGCTGGAACAGTTCGAGAAGGGTCATGCAGCTTGCCTTTCATTTCCCCAGTTCGGATTGACAAAACTGTCCGTATGTTATCGCATCTTTTTACCGAGACCAAACTCTATACATAAGAAACAGGCTCTCCTGTAAAAATGACGGAAACAATCGTAAAATTGCACAACAACGCCGCACCCGAAAGTCCGATGCGGCGTCTACATCATTATCTATGTTGTATCGCTATGCGAATGGCTCGTCCTGCTGTATGGGAAACGTCACCGTAATGGTGGTTCCCACGCCCAACTCGCTCGATAGATCGATCGTGGCGTGATGATACAGGGCCGCATGCTTGACAATGGCAAGCCCCAGACCGGTTCCGCCGCGTGCCTTGGACCTACTCTTGTCCACGCGATAGAACCGCTCAAATACCTTGCCCTGTTCTTCAGGCGCGATACCGATTCCCGTGTCGGCGACCGCGAGGAACGGATGGGCTTCGTCGTTGGTGCCGCACTGCAGCGTAACCGTACCGCCGGGTCGATTGTAGCGGATGGCGTTGCTTGCCAGATTGTAGATGAGCTCGTCAATCAAGCGCGACACGCCTTCGATGACCACAGGCTTGGTCTCATGACTTATCGTCACATTCGCCTGACGGGCGACCTGTTCAAGACGCTGCTCAACCGTGTAGATGGCACGCGAGAGCTCAATAGGCTCCGTGGACCCAATGGGCACCGCCTCGCCCTCAGTTGCACGCTCGGCCTCGTCCAAGTTAGACAGCGTAAGGATATCGTTGACAAGCGCTGCCAAGCGGCCCGCCTCACGATAGATGCGACCGCCAAAGTTGCGCAGGTCATCCTCGCCCTCAACCATGCCGTTTGCGATGAGCTCGGCATAGCCCGAAATCGCCGTAAGCGGCGTCTTGAGCTCATGGGTGATATTCGCCGTGAACTCGCGGCGCATACGGTCGTTGTCCGCTAGCACCGCCATTTGGCGCTTGAGTTCCTGGCGCTGCGACTCGATACGCTCAAGCATGGGGACCATCTCGGCATAGGCGTGCTCATAGCTACGGCGCGGGTGGTCCAAATCCACCTCTTGCAACGGCGCGATGATGGCACGGGACTCGCGGCGCGCCATGAAAAACGAGAGTACCGCACCCGCTGCTGCGATAAGCAGCATCGGCGCCACCATCGACAGCAAAATCGCCGCAACGCCAGGCTGGGCCTGCGCCAAGCGGACAACCTGGCCGTTATCAAGGGCGACGGCGCGATACAGCATAATCTCGTCGAGCGTAGAGCTTGCGCGCTCCGCGGAACCCAAACCACTCTCAAAGGCCTCGATGACCTCGGGGCGATCGCCATGGTTGGGCAGTGTGGAAGGCGATGCCTCGTTGTCGTAGGCAACCGATCCATCCTTGTTAATCAGCGTGATGCGCAAGTCCTCGCGATCGAGGCTACGCAAGAACGGGATGGGCTCCCGCTGCTCGTCGAGGGCGGCAGCAATGAGCTCGGTTTCCTGCGCTAGATTGGCACTCGTGGCATCCGCCAAGGTGTTTTGCAAAAAAAACGCACCCAGCACCGTAAACGCCACGATAACCGCCATGGCGCAGACAAAGATCGTCACAAAAACGCGGTGCGACAGCGTTTGTTTTCCCTGGGGGGCGAAGACCACGGGTTACTCCTCCGATGCGGTGGCCGCGGTGTCGTCACCTTCGGCACCATCACCGGCAGAAGGCTCGGCCAAGCGGTAGCCCACGCCGCGCACGGTCTCGATGGCGCTGGCATGCTCGCCCAGTTTTTGGCGAAGCGTCTGCACGTGGACGTCAACGGTGCGCGAACCGCCGTCGAAGTCCCAGCCCCACACGCTCTGCAGCAACGACTCGCGGGTAAAGACCACGCCAGGCTTGCGCATGAGATACTCAAGCAGGTCGAACTCGCGCAGGGTAAGCTTAAGCGGCTCGCCGGCAACGGTCACCTCGCGATGGCTGGGCGAGAGCACGATGTCGCCCACACTGAGCACATCGCTCGCCTGCTTGACCATGCCGCCGCGACGCAGCAGTGCGCGGCAACGGCTCGCAAGCTCCATGAGCGAAAACGGCTTAGTCAGGTAATCGTCGGCACCGCCATCGAGCGCCATCACCTTGTCGAGCTCGGTGTCCTTGGCGGTAAGCATCATGATGGGCACCGTCGCCGTCAGGCGGTCGGCACGCAGGCGACGCATAATTGCCAGGCCATCGGTATCGGGCAGCATGATGTCGAGCAGGACAGCATCGGGCACCCGTCGCGCCACGGCAGCTTTAAACTCGCCATCGCACGAAAAGCCCTCGGCCTCGATCCCCTGCTTGCGCAGCGCATAGACCGTCAAATCCCTGATGTTGTCATCGTCCTCGACGTAATAGATCATGTTGAACCCCTTTGCGGCCGGCATGACCGCATCTTAACCCTAAAGGTACCTTTACGAGATGGTATCAGCCAAAACGTCCCGTCAAATAATCCGCTGTGCGCGGATCGGTCGGATTTTTGAAGAGCTGAGCGGTGGGCGCGTGCTCCACCAGCTCGCCCAGCAAGAAAAACGCGACCGAGTCGGAGATGCGCGCCGCCTGCTGCATATTGTGCGTCACGACCACCAACGTGCAGGTCTCCTTGAGCTCGCAGGCAAGCTGCTCCACCACCAGCGTCGACACGGGATCGAGAGCGCTCGTGGGCTCATCCATCAGCAAGATGTCGGGTTGCACGGCAAGCGCGCGGGCGATGCACAGGCGCTGCTGCTGCCCGCCCGAAAGGCCCAGCCCCGACTCCTTGAGCTTGTCCTTGACCTCATCCCACAGAGCGGCTCGACGAAGGGAATCCTCGACCAGCTCATCCAGCACGGCGCGATCGCGCACGCCCATGCCACGGGGGCCGTACGCGACGTTGTCGTAAATACTCATGGGAAACGGGTTAGGACGCTGGAACACCATGCCCACGCGCTGGCGCAGACGGCAGATGTCGTAGTCGCCCAGGATATCCTGGCCATCGAGCGCAATCTTGCCCTCGATGCGGCAATCCTTGATGTCGTCGTTCATGCGGTTAAAGCAGCGCAGCAACGTGGACTTTCCGCAGCCCGAAGGCCCGATGAACGAGGTGATCTGCTTGTCGCGGATCTTGATGGACACGTCCTTGAGTGCGCGGTGGTCGCCATAGAACAAATCGAGGCCCTCGACGTCGATGCGCGTCGGCGAGGCGGCAAGGTCCTGCGCCGTGGGGCGCGTCGCGTCTCCGACTTCGCGCTCGTGCGCAGCCTCGGCTCGCGCTTCCATGAGTTCTTCAAGCTCCGTGGGCTCCACAGCCGCAGCAGCCGTCATACCGCATACCTCCATATCGATATCAATCCAGCAGTATCGATAGTAGGAATCGCGGCTCATACGCACGTGAGCGCATTGTCAGGTGTTTGTAAGGGCGCCTACGCTACGCGGCGGGCAGCTCGATGGTAAAAACGGTATGCTCGGGCGTCGATTCGCACGCGATGGTACCGCCATGCGCGCATACAATCTCCTTGGCGATGGCGAGACCCAGCCCAGCGCCGCCGCGATTGGTCGCACGCGCCGCATCCAGGCGATAGAACTTCTCAAAGATCACCTTGAGCTTTGGCTCAGGGATCGGATCGCCCTGGTTTATAAATCGTACGCGCACGCCGCCGTTACCCAAACGTCTGGCCTCAATCGTGATCATCGAGCCTTCATAGCTATAGGCAACAGCGTTTTTCATGATGTTGTTGAATACGCGAGCCATCTTGTCGCCGTCCACGAGCACCGTCAGATCCTCGCAGATATCAACCTGGGCTTCTTTATGCTGTTCGCTGAGAATGGGATAGAACTCGTCGGCCACCTGCGCCAGTAAGAGCCCCAAATCGACGTAGCTGCGGGTGAGCACGATATCGTGGAAATCAAAGCGCGTGATGTCGAAGAACTCCTCGATGAGCGCATCGAGCCGGTGGGCCTTGTCGATTGCCACGCCCGTAAAACGTGCGCGCTGCTCAAGCGGCAAATCGGGGGCCTCCTGCAAGAGCGAAAGGTAACCCACCACGCTGGCGAGCGGCGTGCGCAGGTCGTGCGCCAGGTACGTCACCAGGTCGTCTTTGCGGTGGGATTCGTCACGCAGGGCTTGTTGAACCCTACGCTCACAATCGCGCGCCCGGTTGAGCGCACCCTCGACCTCGAGGAAGTCGCCGTCAATGTTGTCCCATGTGTCGGGGTTATCGATCAGACGGTCCTGAATGCGGGCGGCAATCACGCGGTCTGCGTGCAGCTCGCCCTGCTCGTAACCCTGGTAGTACAGGGCGCGTCCGCAGAAGAACAGGACGCACACGGCAAGCGCCAGCACAAATCCAAGCATGTTGAACACAAAGCCGGCGTCAAAGAATACGGGCTCGCCAATACCGCCAAGCGCCATGGACCCGATCGCCAACGTAATTGTCCACGCGGCGCCGCCGATCACCACACAGCGGCGAACGATTTCGAATCGATCAATCAGCAAAATGCCAATGAGTAGAACTGCCAGGATGCCAACGATATTGTCAATGCCGATGAGCAGCAGACTCAGCAAAAAGAGCAGCACCGTCGCTAACGCACGGTTGTCAACGACCGCCCTTACGTATTCAAAGAGTCGATCGGGCACCTCGAATGCCCGCCTATCGTCTTTTGTCATATCTACTCCCCCACCATCAAAGGCGTTATTCGATTATGTAGCCGACGCCCCAGACGTTTTTTATAAAGCGCGGCTTCTGGGCATCGTCGCCAATCTTTTCGCGCAGATGGCGAATGTGCACCATAACCGTATTGTTGGAGCCGGGCATAAAGTCCTCGTTCCACACCGCGCGGAACAGGTCCTCCACGGGCACCACGCTACCACGATGCTCGACCAGATACAGCAAGATGGAATACTCGATGGGCGTAAGGCGCACCGACGCACCGTCCACCGTCACAGAGCGGGCGTCGCGGTTGATCTCGAGGCCGTCGAGCTGGATGATCGGCGACTCGGCCACCTGTGCGCGGCTGCCGTAGCTGGTATAACGACGAAGCTGAGCATGAACGCGTGCAATGAGCTCCAGCGGACGGAACGGCTTGACCACATAATCGTCTGCGCCAAGCGAGAGCCCCTCGATCTTGTCTTGCTGGGCATCGCGCGCCGTCAGCATAATCACGGGATAGGTATGGCTGGAACGAATCGTACGCAACAGCTCAAAGCCATCGATATCGGGCAGCATGACATCCAGCAGCGCCAAATCAAACTCCTGCTCCAGAATCGCCTTGGCCGCACCGGCCCCGCTGTAGGCAATCTGGACATCAAAGCCTTCTTTTGTAAGGTAGATGCCAACTAGGTCGGCGATGGCCTTCTCGTCATCAACTACCAAAATGCGCTCGTTCATGCGTGCTCCTCTCGCGCTCCATTATGCCCGAGGGGGCGCCCGTCACACACAACAAGCGTGGGTGATTAAGTCGGCCTTAAGCACCCTTGTGCCCGTTCGGGCGCGGATGTGGGCCACGCACGCACGCGCGCCGATTGCCCGCGCCAGCAAACGATATACTTTGAACTCTGAAGAGACCATCCCGTCGAAAGCGAAATCTGTGAAGTCCCTCACCTCTTTTGCAAAGCGCTCAGCCCAGCTTGCCGCCGGCTTTGTCTGCGCTATCGCCCTTACCGCTGGCGTGCCCACCGTCGCCGGCGCCCAAGTGCTCACGACCGACAATGTCTGCGGCAAAACCGCCGATGCGCGCGTCATCACGGCCGAAAACCTGCCCGATATCGATGCGGCCAATGCCCTCGTCATGGGCAAAGACGGCACCGTCTACTATGGGCGCGGCGCCGATGAACAGGTCAAAATCGCCTCGATCACCAAGGTCATGACCGCAATCCTAACCGTCGAGAATTGCGAGATGGACGAGAAGGTCACGGTGAGCAACGCCGCAGCCACCGTGGGTAATTCGACCGCCGGCTTGCTCGAAGGCGACGAGCTTACCGTGGAGCAGGCGCTGCGCGGCCTGATGATTCCCTCGGGCAACGACGCCGCCATCGTGCTCGCCGAATATGTGGGCAAGAAGATCGACCCTAAGACCAAAGACGCCGAGGCCACATTTGTGAAGGCCATGAACGAGCGCGCTAAGAAGCTCGGCTGCACCGGTACGCTTTTTGAAAACCCGCATGGTCTGGACTTTGATGAGTGGGCTGGCGATATGCACTCAACCGCACACGACGTAGCGCTGATGATGCAGGAGGCCATGAAAAACGACACGATCCGCGAGGTCGTAGCGAGCGAGGATTCCTGGATCGAGGTCACGGGCGCCGACGGCACCGACCATTCGCATTCCATGGACACGCATAACTATTTGCTGGGCCAAGATGGCAACATCGGTGGCAAGACCGGCACTACCGACGATGCAGGCTATTGCTTTACGGGTGCCTACAACCGCGATGGCGACGAGATCTACACCGTCGTTTTGAACTCCACCACCACCGACCAGCGCTTTACCGATACCGCAACCCTTGCCAATTGGTACTACGGTCACAAGGTGACGGTCGCGATCGCCAACACGCAGGAAAAGACCGCCAACGGCAACCCGCTTATGGCGCGCATTGGTCAAACCGACTGGACTGATAAGACGATCGACGCCACACTCGCCGATCCTACGGCGCAAGCGACCGTGTTTTCCCTTGCCGGCGAGGTGACCGAAAAGGTTAGCTACGACGATCTTTCGGGCACGGTGCATGTGGGCGACAAGGTGGGCAGCATTACGCTCAAGCAGGACGGTACCAAGATCGCCGTCATGGATTTGGTTGCCGACGAGGAAGGCTCGGGGCCGAATCCCATTGAGTGGCTACTCGTGAAGCTCGACCGCCTGGGCCGTCGCATCGACAACCGCCCACTCACGGCAGAAAGCGAGACCGTCGCCAAGGCGCCCGAGGTGTAGGACGCAATAATAATAAGCTCATTAAAAGGAGGCGTCCGAAAGGATGCCTCCTTTTTTGAGGGTTCGAATCCCCAGCCGCCATTCTTGATAATAAAAAAGGGCCCCAAATGGGACCCTTCTTTCAATTCATACTGGCGGAGAGCTGGGGATGTCCGGGCATGCTACGCATGCCCTCCGGCTTCAAAGCCTGGCGGCTTTTCGCCCACGGGCTACAAACGCTTTCGCGTTTGCTTAACGCCCGTGCCCTCTCGGGTTCGAATCCCCAGCTAACGTGGTTCAACTAAAAAAGGGTCCCTTTCGGAACCCTTCTTTAAAGTCTTACTGGCGGAGAGCTGGGGATTCGAACCCCAGATGCCCTTTTGGGGCATACTCGCTTAGCAGGCGAGCACCTTCGGCCTCTCGGTCAGCTCTCCGTAACAGCCGTTCTATAGTAACCAAACAGCCGAAGTTGGGCAAGAGGAAATTTTCTAATTGCCTAGCAGCCTTTCCTCCTTGAAAGCTTCGCCTACCCCAGCGAGCGGTTGAGGGAGCCGAGCTCGTCGTTGCCCATGGTGCGCCACATTTGGAAGATACAACCGCGTGCCAGGAAAAAGAAACCGTTGTCGACCAGTTGCACAGCGGCATCTGCAAGCTGATTCGTCACGGCGGACACTGGCGGCAGCTCGAGTCCAGCCTTGCGGATGGTCTCGACCGCTTCCTCGAACGTCGGAGGCTCGCTGACGCCCATCTCGTTCATAAGGCCCTGCATTTCTTCCAGCGCGCTGCTGCCCGACTCCTCGCCGCGCGGCACCAGGCGGTAGCACGCCAACGCGAGCTCGAGCTGGTCGCAGTTCCAATAGGCAAACGCCAGGCGATAAAACAGGTAACCGATTGAAGTACGGTCGCTTGCAATGCGCAGGCCATGGCGCGCTACCTCGATAATCTCGTCAAAGCGCTCCAGACGTGCCAACACGTTGATGAGCGCGAAGTGAGACTGCATGGACGAGCGCGCCAGATCGTAAAGATGGCGCACCTCGGGCAGTGCTCGTTCAAAGTCCTCTTGCTCGGCGTAAAAGCTGCAGATCTCGTGCTGGGCAAAGTACAGCGCATCGGGCGCACGAAGGATTCGCACAGAGCGGTCTTCTTCCAACACCGGTAGCACCATGCGCACCAGCTGGTTATCACAAAACTGCGTTTGAACCGGACCCGTCGCCAAAAGCTCGGCGACGGCGCACTTAGCCTCCAACTCCTCGACAAGACGGGAAAAACCTTCAAAAGCACCTGTACGGTCGACTTTTGCCTGCTCGCGCAATTCAACAACACGGGCCACGTATGGGTCATCGTCCTCTTCCATGACCTCCAACTCGTCAGCCTTATCGGCAAGCAGCAGATCGCGCAGCGCCGGCGGCAGCGTGCGATGGTCATCACGCGGACGAGCATGAACCTCCGCAGGTTCAATCGTCTCCGGAGCAGTTGACTCATAGGCCTCAAGCACACGCTTGCACGGCATATCGTCCATGTCCATGCTCTCAAGATCCTTGGCGACAGGCACGCAATCGGCCAGATAGGCCGCGCGCCCAAAGAAATACGTTGCGACAACGCGCTCGCCCTGCTCACTGTCGGGAGCAGCAATCTGCACATAGCAGCGCGTGATGCAGGTGCCCGCGGCAAAACACGCCGCCGCAAGCGTGAGCGCCACGCGCGCATCGTGCTCCGCAGCCCAGATCGCACGCGTGTCCTCTTCCAGCTCGCGCCAGGCGTCATCTTGAGCGTCGTATTCACGTTGCGGCATGGTATCCACGACAGAGCGCCCAAACCGAACGAGCATAATCCCCTCGGCAACGTTTGCCCGATAGGTATAGTCGAGCCGTGTGACCACGTTGAGCGCTTCTACGATACGTGCAAAGCGGGTGCGAACGTCCCACTCACCGCCCGGCTGGCAAGCCACCGTACCCGGTTTGCCCCACGGGTTATCGCTTGAGGCCGTATCGAGCAGTCGGGGAACATCGTTGGTCGTCTTGGCGATATGCCACGCATCAAAGAGCGCGCAGCCCTCAAGGCTCGGCGAGGATGCCGCGGGGACCAATCCGGCCCCGATGCGCTCAAGGATGCCGGAGAGGCGGTTGAGACGGCACTCGACGGCAAGCAACATGTCAATCTCGTCCTGGTCCAGCAAGCTGCGATCAAAATTGAGATAGAACAGCTTTGACCGGTCGATGCGCGCTAGGCTCATTTCGGACTTGGCGGCAATGGTGCGTAGACGGGGCAGGTCGACCTCGCTCATAAGGGCGGCGGCATAACGCTCGATACCGCTCGGATTCTCGGCATGGTCAACGCGGTAAAGCAGCGTCTCGATAGCATCGGGGAGCGGTGCCGTGTTAAAGCCCAAAAACACCTCGACCGGCTCGGGTAACTTTACGAGCTTGATCTTGTCGACAACGTTTTGCATGTCATCATCGAGACCGTCGACGCCCGCCGTGTTCGCAATAGCGCTTTCGGAGTTGGCAAATATCACGTAGCGCAAGAACATCGAGGCCATGAACTCGCCGTAAGGAAGAGCGCGGGTCGAATTCCACGTCTCGCGGTCGGACTGCTCGCGCATGGGGCCTTCGGGAGATCCGGCAGTTCGCGCGCACGCGCGCATGGCGCCGTTGGCCGCCCTCACCATAATCTCGCCAATACTGGAATCGGACTCGTCAAGGACCAGTTCCATGTCGGGATCGTTGGGCAGCGGAGCCTCGCTAACGGGGCGGTCCACCTTGTACACCTCACCCGAAACGCTTACGTAGCCCAAAAGCGACACATGACTTTTGCCAACGAATTCGACGACATAACAAGATTCATGTTGATCCTCGCCAAAGAGTTTCCAGACCACGCCATATGAGCGTCCCGCAGGCTGCTCGGGCATCGCCGGAAAGCGCTTCTTGGGATCGAGAAACCTGAGCTTGTATGTCGGACGCTCTGCCACGAAATATCACCCTGATCGGTCGCTTGAGAAGGAGTGGTCGCGAATAAGTCGCGACATCTACTCGGAATCTTACACGAGTCGACAGGAAATCGTCCCTTTGGACGAAAGCACTCAAGCTGGCGCAAAAGAAAAGCCCCCGTTGCCGGGAGCTTTAATCTCAAATGGTGCGGCGTATAGGATTCCGCGCATCCGCTGCGCGGATCCGCACCGGCTTCGCCCGCCCGCCGGCGTGCTCGCCCGCGGGCTAAAAACGCTCCGCGTTTTCTTTACGCCCGAGCCTCGACCGAGGTTCGAATCCATGCGGTGTTTACGTAAAAGAAAAGCCCCCGTTGCCGGGAGCTTTAATCTCAAATGGTGCGGCGTATAGGATTCGAACCTATGACGTTCTGATTCGTAGTCAGACCCTCTATCCAGCTGAGGTAACGCCGCGACTTGTTGATTATTATGCACATGGACTGAATAATCGTCAAGCGTTTTTCAAAAAAAGTTATTGAATTTGATTTTTACTCATTTTGACCCCTTGATGCGATCTTCGACGCATCGCGATATAAGAAAAGCTCCCGTTGCCGGGAGCTTTAAAGCCAATTGGTGCGGCGTATAGGATTCCGCGCATCCGCTGCGCGGATCCGCACCGGCTTCGCCCGCCTGCCGGCGGACTCGCCCGCTCGCTAAAAACGCTCCGCGTTTTCTTAACGCTCGCGCCTCGACCGAGGTTCGAATCTCCGCAATGCCCCCGTAAAGGAAAAGCCCCCGTTGCCGGGAGCTTTAAAGTCAATTGGTGCGGCGTATAGGATTCGAACCTATGACGTTCTGATTCGTAGTCAGACCCTCTATCCAGCTGAGGTAACGCCGCAACGCACGGATTATTATGCACGTGACCCCTCGATGGGTCAAGCGACAATTTGGAAAAATTTTACGAAGTGATGATTAAGACGCTCGCGCCTCGACCGAGGTTCGAATCCATGCGGCGTCCGCCTAAAAGAAAAGCCCCCGTCACCGGAGGCTTTCAATTTCAATTGGTGCGGCGTATAGGATTCCGCGCATCCGCTGCGCGGATCCGCACCGGCTTCGCCCGCCTGCCGGCGGACTCGCCCGCTCGCTACGGACGCTCCGCGTCCGCTTCACGCTCGCGCCTCGACCGAGGTTCGAATCCATGCGGCGTCCGCCTAAAAGAAAAGCCCCCGTTGCCGGGAGCTTTAATCTCAAATGGTGCGGCGTATAGGATTCGAACCTATGACGTTCTGATTCGTAGTCAGACCCTCTATCCAGCTGAGGTAACGCCGCAACGCACGGATTATTATGCACGTGACCCCTCGATGGGTCAAGCGACAATTTGGAAAAATTTTACGAAGTGATGATTAAGACGCTCGCGCCTCGACCGAGGTTCGAATCCATGCGGCGTCCGCCTAAAAGAAAAGCCCCCGTCACCGGAGGCTTTCAATTTCAATTGGTGCGGCGTATAGGATTCCGCGCATCCGCTGCGCGGATCCGCACCGGCTTCGCCCGCCTGCCGGCGGACTCGCCCGCTCGCTACGGACGCTCCGCGTCCGCTTCACGCTCGCGCCTCGACCGAGGTTCGAATCCATGCGGCGTCCGCCTAAAAGAAAAGCCCCCGTTGCCGGGAGCTTTAATCTCAAATGGTGCGGCGTATAGGATTCGAACCTATGACGTTCTGATTCGTAGTCAGACCCTCTATCCAGCTGAGGTAACGCCGCAGCGCAAGACATATAAAACCACTTTAGCTTATTGGAGTCAAGCACAATCTCAAACTTTTTTGTGGAACGCAGTTTTGTCACGCCGCTCCGCATATACCACCGTTCCCCGTACGATCGATTGGCTTTTCGATCACGTCAAACTTAGCATCAAGTTCCCTCAGGAGCGATCTCACCCGCTGGGCACAATCATAATCGGCAAACGAGATGCTCAGCATGCGCGCAACCTGGTTAGATGTCCGGACCCCATAGAAATGCTCCAGGCCCACAAGTCCCTCGTGCGTCACAAAGGTCTCGACCACATGCGGCGACTCCTCAAAGCACCATTGGGTCAACGGACCCTCGCTCATCTGTCGAACCACCAGGCCACCCATGCCAGACGGCTCACACGTTACAAGCAGGTACTCCCCGCCCTCGTCGCTCTCAAACAAAACCACCCGATCATCAAACAGCTCCATCGCGTCCCCTTTCTCTCGCTCTTATTTAGCAAAAGCATAGCAGGTAGATGGCTGTATACAGAACAGTTGTTCGTGTGTTTTCTATTGAGCTGTCCGCACGGCATGGTATGGACCTGCGCACGAAATAGGGCGCCCCCGAAGGAGCGCCCTTGCATATCCCCTATGCAGCCAAGTTACGCGACCGGCTCGATCTTCTCGAGACCGCCCATGTAAGGACGCAGAACCTCGGGGATCGTAATGGTGCCGTCGGCGTTCTGGTAGTTCTCCAGAATGGCGGCCATGGTGCGGCCGGCCGGCAGGCCGGAACCGTTGAGAGTGTGCAGGTAGCGCGAACCCTTGAAGTTCTCGGGGTCACGATACTTGATGTTGGCGCGGCGAGCCTGGAAGTCACCGCAGTTGGAGCAGGAGCTGATCTCCTTGTAGGCGTTGTAGCTCGGCAGCCAGACCTCGACGTCGTAGGTCTGACGGGCAGAGAAGCCCAAGTCGCCGGTGCACAGGCTAATCACGCGATACGGAAGGCCCAGCTGCTGCAGCAGGTACTCGGCCTCGGCGGTCATGCTCTCGAGCTCCTCGTCGGACTCCTCCGGCTTAGCGAACTTGACCATCTCGACCTTGTCGAACTCGTGCTGACGGATGATGCCGCGGGTGTCGCGACCGGCGGAACCGGCCTCCTCGCGGAAGCAGGGGGTGAAGGCGGTGTAGCGGCGCGGCAGGGTGTCGGCGTCGAGAACCTCGCCGGCGTGCAGGTTGGTGAGCACAACCTCGGCGGTAGGGATCAGGAAGTTGTCGCCCGAGACGTGATAAGCGTCGTCCTCGAACTTGGGCAGCTGCCCCGTACCGAACATGGTCTGACGCTTGACGACGATGGGCGGCCACCACTCCTTGAAGCCACGACTCGTGTGCGTGTCCAAGAAGAAGTTGATGAGGGCGCGCTCAAGACGGGCGCCGGCGCCACCGAGAACGGTAAAACGGCTGCCGGAGAGCTTGTTGCCGCGCTCGAAGTCGAGGATGTCCAGATCGGTGCCCAGATCCCAGTGCGGCTTAAAGTCGAAGTCGAACTCACGCGGGGTGCCCCAACGACGGCGCTCGATGTTCTCGTCCTCATCCTTGCCGTACGGCGTGGCCTCGCAAGGAATATTGGGCAGGTGAGCCATGAAGTCGTACTGCTCTTGCTCGAGAGCGCCTCGGCGCTCGGCCAGACCGTCAATCTTCTCGTTGACGGCGCGCACGGCCTCCTTGGCGGCCTCTGCCTCGTCCTTCTTGCCCTCCTTCATCAGGGCGCCGATCTTCTTGGACTCGGCGTTGCGCGTAGCCTGGAGCTCCTCGACCTCGGTGATGACGGCACGGCGCTCGTCGTCGAGCTCAAAGAACTTCTCGCGATCCCAAGATGTCTGGCGGTTAGCCATGGCGACATCGATGGCATCGGGGTTCTCGCGAACAAACTTGATATCAAGCATTAGATCCTCCGGCGATATACATTCCATTTAGGTTGCAACCTTGTACATGTATGGGCAAGTATATACTTATGAGCGTTTACGACCCAACTCAACTACGCAAGAAGGCACCCAATGGACGCAGTTTTTTCCTTTTTGTTTGGCACCCGCACCGGTTTTGCCATCCTTTTCGCCGGCGGCATCCTGCTGTTTGCGATTCTTGCCTTTGTAATGGAGAAGCGCACCCATAAGATGTATGTCGACCGCGGCCCCAAATCCGAGGACGAAGAAGACGGCTTCTGGGACTAACCGACCAAAAAGGGACAGGTTTATTATGGTCGGTTTTATCTGGGCAAACGCAAGCGCCCCGCAACTGGAATTGAGCCAGTTGCGGGGCGCTTTTCGCTAAAAGGACAAAACCGCAGGAAAAACCTGCCAAAATAAACCTGTCCCTAAATGGCAGGTTTACTGGAGGGTGGCGTCGATGGCCTTGACCAGGGCGCTGCGCATGCCGGCGTCCTCGAGCGCGACGACGCCCTTGATGGTGGCGCCGCCGGGCGAGCATACGGCATCCTTCATCGCCGCAGGATGCTGGCCGCCTACAAGCTGCAGTTTTGCCGTACCCAGCACCATCTGGCTCACGATGCGGTAGGCATCGGCGCGCGGGATACCGTGCTTGACGGCCGCATCGCCCAAGGCCTCAATCGCCATGGCGACAAATGCCGGTGCGCAACCGCCCACGGTACCGCCCACAAACAGCAGGCTCGTGTCGAGCTCGACGACGGCGCCAAGCTTACCGAGCAGGTCGAGCACAACAGCACGTTGCTCGTCGTTGAGCGTAGAGGACTTCTCGCAGGCGATAACGCCCTCGCCCACTGAAACCGGCGTGTTGGGCACCGTCGAGATGTGCGCGACACCCGGCAGGACCTGTTCCCACTTGGCGCTGTCCCAAGTCCAGGCGACCGAAAGGACAACCTTGTCGGCAAGAATGTCCTTGAGCGGAGCGAAGACCTTCTCGATCATGTACGGCTTGACCGCAGCAACCACGATATCAGATGCGGCGACAACCTCCGCCGCATCATGGCAGGCGACCATCCCACGCGCCTCGCAGCGCTCAACCAAGGCGTCGTAGCGGCCCGCGCAGGCGCACATGTCGCTCGCAGTCACACCGGCGGCAATCCAGCCATCGGCCATGGCGCTCGCCATATTGCCAAAACCGACAAATCCGATCTTCATATCACATAGTCCTCTCAGACACATTCCTCAAAACGAAAGGTATTGTCCCACGTCACTGTTTCGTATTGCCGACCTATTTGTGATACGGCTCGCCACGGCTGATCTTGCAGGCACGGTAAATCTGCTCTAGCAGCACTACACGCGCCAGGTTATGCGGCAAGGTAATACGTCCAAAGCTGAGCATCTCGTCGGCTCGTGCGCGCACGTCATCGCTCACGCCGTCCGAACCGCCGATTACAAAGGCAATGTCGCTACTGCCTCGCAGCATAAGATCGTCGAGCCTCGCCGAGAGCTCCTCACTCGAACGCTCCTTGCCCTCGATAGCCAGCAGGATCACATGCGCTCGAGACGGCAAGGCAGCAAGAATCGCCGCCCCCTCCTTGTCACGCGCGGCATCCACGCCGCCCGCCTTGGCAGGGTCGATATCGGCCACCTCGCGGATATCCACCTTGGCATAGGCGCCCAGGCGCTTGGTGTACTCGGCACACGCGTCCTTCCAAAAGCGCTCTTTGAGCTTGCCAACACAAACGACGGTGTATTTCACGCGTGCCTACTCCTTCGAACCGTTTTGAACTTTGCCGGCGGTCAGCATCTGCTCGAACATAGAGGCCGACTGCGAGAAGTCGCTCGGCAGCACGACCGTCGAGGTTTTACCCGTGCGAGCAAACTCCGTCATCATCTCGGACCACTGCGTAAACATGAACAGTTGGTTGGCCTCATCGTTGCCAACACCTGTCTCCTGGATAATCTCGAGCGAGTCCTTAATGCCCAGAGCGATCGCCTTGCGCTGGTTGGCGATGCCCTCGCCCGCCTTTTCCATGGCCTCGGCTTCGGCGGTCGCCTCGGTGACGCGCTTGATGCGGTCGGCCTCGGCGAGCTCCTGTGCCGCAGCGCGCTTGCGCTGGGCGGCGTTGATGTCGTTCATAGAGTTCTCGACCTCAGTCGGCAGTGCGATCTTGGTAATGAGCGTCGACACGAGGGTGAAGCCGTAGGCAGCCATCTGCTCGGAAACGGTAGCGTTAACATCCTTGGCGATGTCATCCTTCTTGGCAAAGACCTCATCGAGTGTGTAGACGGGAATCGAAGAGCGCAGGGCGTCGGTGATGAAGTCACGCATCTGGTCGACGGGCTCCTGCAGCATATAGTAGCTCTTGTAGATGCCCGAATCCGCCGGGCCAGCACCCATGTCATAGCTCACGTGATATTGAGCCGAGACCTCGAGGCCGATAGTCACATTGTCCTGAGTCTTAACGTCGATACCAAAACCGTTTTTCATCGTGCGCAGGCTCACCGTGGCAGCTTTACGGTCGACTACGGGCACCTTCATGTGGAAGCCCGCGTTGACGATGCGGTTGAACTTGCCTAAGCGTTCGATGATCACAGCATGCTGCTGTTCAACGACATAGCAGGCGCTGGGCAGCAGCAGCAACAGGATGATGATGGGAATCAAAAGGCTGGTAAGGGCGGCGATGATACCGGAAAACAGCATGGTCTCTCCTCTGATAGGCACACGTTGGGACTAGGATACCCGCACGAAGCAGCTGTGTGACACCAACAAGAGGACCCGTGGTCAAAAAAGACCAAATATGAGTACTGTTACCAGTTTAGTAACAGCGTATTTGGGTCAAAATCGCCTCTTTGAACCCGAAGTCTATCGAAATTACTTCATTTCGTCTCATGATTGAGTCAAATTAGCGTACATCTGTTGCGTAAAATGAGCAAAAATGGCTTCGTGAAATGTCTCTATTTTCGTGCCAGTACTCATATTTGCCACTTTTTGACCGCAGGGGCATCTACCGCGCGAAATCGATAGGTCAAATCTGCCAAAAACGGCCCGTAACAAAAAAGCTCCCATTGCTGGGAGCTTTCTCAATCAATGGTGCGGGCGAAAGGACGTCCGCGTATCCGCTTCGCGGATCCGCACCGGCTTCGCCTGCCTGCCGGCGTACTCGCCAGCTCGCTAAAAACGCTCCGCGTTTTCTTTACGCTCGCTCCTTCGCAGGTTCAAGCCCCCGCGATGAGCACATAACAAAAAAGCTCCCATTGCTGGGAGCTTTCTCAATCAATGGTGCGGGCGAAAGGACTTGAACCTTCATGGGGTTGCCCCCATACGGACCTGAACCGTACGCGTCTGCCAATTCCGCCACGCCCGCGTGCAGGAATTAGAATAACGGAGCGCCACCGTGAACGCAAGAACTATTTTTGAAAAAGTTTGCAAGCATTTTCCCAAGCGGCTTGCGCGATTGTTTCGGCGTCCTCACCAGTGCGATCGACACAGTCGTTAACCAGCGCGTTTGCCGTAATGGAGATCATTGCCGGCTCGCATTCCAGACCTCGAATGGGCTCCGGCGCCATATACGGGCAATCCGTCTCGAACAAAATGCGAACGAGCGGGGTCGCCGCAAATGCCTCGCGCACGTCGTCGTTGCGCTTAAAGGTGGCCGCACCACCATAGGCGATATAGCAGCCCAGCTCCACAAAGCGCTCCATCGTGGCGCGGTCCTCGCCAAAGCAGTGCAGCACACAACCGGCCTGGGGCACGCCCACCTCACGAAGCACGTTGTAGGCGTCCACGTGCGAGGTACGCTCCGGGTCCGTGTCCTCGTGACGCAGATGCAGCTCCACCGGCACGTTACGGCACACGGCAAGCTCGAGCTGGCGCGCCATACAGTCAATCTGCACGTTATGGGGCGCCGGCGCGATATCGTCGTCATAGTCCATGTGGTAGTCCAGGCCGATTTCGCCAATACCGGCGCATAAGGGGTCATCGAGTGCGGCAACGACCTGTGCGTGAACGTCGTCGGTATAGTCCGGCGCGCCATACGGATGCACGCCGGCAAGATATTTAATCTGCGGAATATTCTGCATTGGCAGAATCTCACGCGTTAGCCAGTCGCTATAGTCCGCCACACTGCGCTTATCGGCAATGGGGTCGAAGATCGTCACCAACAGGTCGACGCCCGCGGCTTTAGCGCGCACGAGCGTCTCGGGCACTTCCTTGCCCCAAAACGAAAGCAGGTGCGCATGAGTATCAGCGAGCGGCGCCAAGGGCTCCGGACAGGCGACCGTTTTCTTTTTCTTGGTAAACGTCACACGTTCGGCATTAGGCGTCATGGATGAGCTCCTGGGCCAGACGGACAAAGTCGGCAACATCGAGTGTCTCGGCTCGCGTGGTCGGCGCGATACCGCAAGTCTCAAAGGCGGCATCGAGCACATCCTTGGCAAAGCCGTTGGCGCTCATGGAATTGCGGATAGTCTTGCGACGCTGAGCAAATGCGGCGTCGATCACGCGGGCCACAAACTCGCGATCGAGCCCCTCGGGCACCACGCCGTCAACGCAGTCGATGCGCACGACGGCTGAGTCCACATGCGGCGCCGGCATAAAGCAGCGCGGCGGCACCTCAAAGCGACCCGTCACCTGCGTATACAGGCCGAGCTTTGCCGTATAGCCGCCATAGGTCTTATTGCCCGGCGTCGCGGCAATGCGATCGGCAACCTCCTTTTGCACCATGACGACGGCACGCTTGAGCGTCGGCATCGTCTGGAAAAATTGCAAAATGATCGTCGCCGCCACGTTATAGGGCAAGTTCGCGACAAATACCGTGGGCTCGCCGCCAGCAGCCTGCTCAATCTGCTCCGGGTCCACCTTGAGCGCATCGCCCATAATAAAGCGGAAGTTGGCATAGTCGGCGGCATGGGCATCGAGCACCGGTTCGAGCTCAGGATCGGCCTCAATGGACGTAACGCACGCCGCTTCCTGCAGCAACGCAAGCGTGAGCGTGCCAACACCCGGGCCAACCTCGAGCACGCGCTCATCGCCCGCAAGCTCGGAAAGTTCGCAAATGCGCTCAATCACATGGTTGTCGATCAGGAAGTTCTGGCCCAGGCGATGCTTGGTCGCAAGGCCAAACTCCTCCAGCAGCTCCCTTGTTGCCGTGGGGTTTGCCAAAGGCGAAGTTGTCATAGTTGCCTCCTTAGCATGGTGGCGACGTCTTGAAACAAAAGGGCATGGACCGTTGCGGCCATGCCCTTACACCTAAACTGCGAATTGCCGATATGGCGCGCGGCGTCTTAACCCAGACGCGGGAACAGCGGCTCGCCCTTCTCGACGGGAGCGCCGCCGGCAAGCAGACCCCAAGCGCAAATACCCTTGAGATCGTCGCTTGCGGCCTCGTCCTCGCAGGACAGACGGCGCAGAGCCTCGGCAGAAGTCTGAGGCATGAGCGGCATCAGCAGGTGGGCGGCGATGCGGATGGCTTCGAGCAGGCTGTAGATCACAAACGCGAGCTCGTCAGCCTTGGCCTCGTCCTTGGCAAGCGCCCAAGGCTCGGAGTCCTCGATGTAATGGTTGGCGGCATGGACGAGCTCCATGACCTCGTCCTTGGCTCCACCGTAATCGAGCACGTCCATCTTGGCCATATAGCGCTCGACCAGGCCATCGGCAATCTTTGCCAGCGGACTGTCGAACGCATCGAACGATGCGGGCTTGGCGGGCGCGCAGCCGTCAAAGTACTTGCCGCTCATGTTGAGCGAACGCGAGATAAGGTTGCCCCAGCTGTTGGCCAGGTCGGCGTTGTAGACCTGCTCCATGCGATCGAAGCTGATGGCGCCGTCGGTGCCGGGCACCACGTCGGTCATGAAGTAATAGCGATAGCCCTCGACACCCAGCATGTCGATGACGTCCTGCGGAGCGATGGCGTTGCCGCGGCTCTTGGACATCTTCTCGGCCTTGCCGGTCTCGGCGTTGCGCACGGTCAGGAAGCCGTGGGCAAAGACATGCTCGGGCAGGGCCTCGCCGATGGCCATGAGCATGGCGGGCCAAATGACGCAGTGGAAGCGGATGATGTCCTTGCCCACGATGTGGAACTGCGCGGGCCAGCGATAGGCCAGCTCGGCACGGGCCTCGTCGGTGTCGACACCGTAGCCGACAGCCGTCATATAGTTGAGCAGGGCGTCGAACCACACGTAGGTCACGTGGCCCTCATCAAACGGAACCTGAATACCCCAGTCAAAGCTCGTGCGGCTCACGGAAAGATCGTTGAGGCCGCCCTCGACAAAGCTGCGCACCTCGTTCATGCGGAACGCAGGCTCAACAAAGTCGGGGTGCTCGTCATAGAGCTTGAGCAGCTTGTCCTGGAAGGCGGAAAGCTTAAAGAAGTAAGACTCCTCCTGCACGCGCTCAAGCGGACGGTGGCAATCGGGGCACAGGTGCTGACCGACGCTGCCGTACTCCTCGTCACCCTTCTGGACCTGCGTATCGGTGAAGTAGGTCTCGTCGGGCACGCAATACCAACCATCGTAGCTGCCCTTATACAGGTAGCCGGACTCCTTCATGCGCTCCCACAGGTACTGTACGGCATGATGCTGGCGCGGCTCGGTGGTGCGGATGAAGTCGTCGTTGGAGATCTCGAGCTTGCTCCACAACTCCTTGAAGTGCGGAGCCTGGCTGTCGGTCCACTCCTGCGGCGTCATGTTGTGCTTGGCTGCGGCCTCGGCGACCTTCTCGCCATGCTCGTCCATACCGGTCAGGAACTTGACGTTGTAGCCGGCAGAGCGGCGATAACGAGCCTGGACGTCGGCGATGATGGTGGAATAAGCCGTGCCCAGGTGCGGATCGGCGTTGACGTAGTAGATGGGCGTCGTGATAAAGAACGAAGGCTTGCTTTGATCCATGGGGTTAGTCCTCCAGAAAAACGTTGCATACAGGGGATGATTCTAGCGCAAGGGCTGGATATCCTCCATCTATTGCATATCGAGCACCATGGCATAGACATCGCGCTTGCGGCGCGAATACTTCTGAGACAGGCGCTTGGCCACCGCAGAGGCGGGCTCCCCCTCCTCGAGCGCGGCGCGGATATCCTCGCGCAGGGCCTCGTCGGGGTCTGCCGCCGCAGCGCCAGCCGGCACGATGCCGGCCTCCTCGTCCTCACTCGGCGGCGCGATGACCAGCGCAATCTCGCCCTTTACCTCGCCACGAGCACGCAGCTCCTCGGCAAGCTGGGCGGCGGGCCCACGCAAGACCTCCTCGTGTAGCTTGGTGAGTTCGCGGCAGACGGCAACCTCACGCTGGGGAAAGACCTCGGCCACAGCCTCGAGCGTCGCCACGATGCGATGTGGAGACTCGTAGAAGATGAGCGCGCCGGGCACCACGGCAAGGCGCTGCAGACGGCGCACGCGGTCACCGTGCTTGCGGCCCAAAAAACCCTCGAAGAAAAAATGCTCGCAGGGAATGCCGGACGAAACGAGCGCCGTGACGCAAGCAGAGGGCCCGGGGATAACTTCGACGGGCACATCGGCCTCACGCGCTGCCTCGACCAGTGCCTGGCCGGGATCGGACACGCTCGGCATGCCGGCGTCCGAGGCAAAGGCGAGGGTTTCCCCCGCCAGCAGACGGTCGACCAGGCCGGCGGCGCGGCTGGCGATCACATTATCGTCGCAACGGACAAGCGGCTTGGAGATACCCAGGTGCATTAGCAGCTTTGACGTCACACGCGTGTCTTCGCAGCAGATGGCATCGGCGGCGGCAAACGCCTCGCCAACGCGCGGGGACAGGTCTCCCAAGTTGCCGATGGGTGTGCCGACCACATAGAGTTTGCCCGTATGGGCGCTGTTTTGCGTCATATCAACCTATTCAATCATGCCGCGCTCGAGCGTACCGAGCGCCGCGCGGGCATCCCATGCTGCAATGCGCTTCTCGGTCTTCCACGTTTGGAAGAACCAACCGGCAGCCGGCGCAAACGATGCCAGCTGATTGGCGATGAACACGCGCTCGTAGGCATTGCGGCCCTCGGGCGTAACCGACGAGTTGGCAAAGATCGCCGCGCCCGACCATTCGCCCACCAGCACGGGGAACCCCGTCGAAATCGCTTCTTTAAGCTCGCGCTTGTTACGCGAAATCGCCGTCGTCAGCCCGCGGGGGCTCGTGATGTCGAGTGCATACTCGTCACGGTAATGGTACAGGTGAAGGTCCATGTAGACGTTCTTGTACTTGGTGCCGCGCATAAAATGCTTCCACTCGCTGGGATACCCCGAAGACGAGAAGACGACGATTTTATCCTCGGGCATATACGAACGGACGAGCTCGTAAGCATCGCGATAGAAGTTGCGCAGGTAGTGAGCAGGAATGCCATCCGTCATGGCAAAGAGGCTCTTGCGGACGCTCATCTGCGGCGTGTCAAGCAGCTCAATGCCCAGCAGGCTCTCGGCCTCACCGTAGCGATCGGCCAAACGCTCGAGCACGTCGAGTGCGACATGGCGGCCGTTAGTGGACGAATGCCACTCGGCAACAGCCTCCGGCGTGGTGGGCGAATCGTTGGAATCGCCCTGGCCACCGGGCACAGTTGCCAGGTCAAGCAGCACGCGAATGTTGTACTTGGCAGCCCACTCAATCGCGCGGTCGATGTAGTCGACAACCGAGATGTAGGAGGCATCGGACTCCTGTGAGCCAAAGGCATACCAAGGCACCGGCAGGCGCACGGCGTTGAGGCCGATCTGCGCCATACGGCGAAAATCACCCTCGCTCACAAACATCTCGTAATGACGACGCATGCGCTCGTTATAGGCGGCGGTGCCCATGGCCTCCTGCAGCTCGGCCGCGTTGGATGCACCGGTCGCCGCGTACAGCGACGGGGTCACCCAAGGCTCGGGAATAAACCAGCCAGAGAGATTAACGCCGAGTATCCTCTCCATCACTGCCCCCTTCGGATCGTGCAGGTCGAGCCCGCATCGTATTGCATAGGAAAAGTATCGTTTTGAGTATACCCGCGCGTGCGGACAGGCGACCGAATGGTCTGAAAAGTGACGCAAAAGCGGGAGGAATGTCTGGGATGCGCTTTCCGCAGGGGACTACATAAAAGAAAAGGACCCCTTTGCAGAGGTCCTAGTCAATTCAAGGTGGCGGGGAAGGGAATCGCGTCCGCGCGCTGCGCGGACGGACCGCTGCGGCGCTTACGCGCCTTGCGAGCTACGCTGGCAAACGCTTGCGCGTTTCCTCAGCTCCGCGCCCTCACGGGGTTCGATTCCATGTGGGGACTACATAAAAGAAAAGGACCCCTTTGCAGAGGTCCTAGTCAATTCAAGGTGGCGGGGAAGGGAATCGAACCCCTGACACGAGGATTTTCAGTCCTCTGCTCTACCAACTGAGCTACCCAGCCATTTGAGGTGTGCCTTGTTTCAAGGCTTGATTAGTATAACCAAGGACGCGTCCCGGTCAACCGAGAATTTTAAAAAAGTTTTTGAGCACAGCCTCGGTTCTATAAATCGGCACGTCAGAGGCATCAGCCGGCAGCAAGAAGTTTTTCACTCAGAGCCGCACGGGCAAACTCACTTGGCGTCATCCCCTCGGCAGCCGCCCGTCGACGAATGGCCTCCTTCATTCCCAGAGGAATCTTGACCGACAGCGTTGCCGTCCCCTCACCTGAGAGTGGGGGCCGTCCATGCACAATTCCACCAACGGTGTGTTCACCATCCGGAAACTCTCCGCGCTCGTACGACTCGCACCACGCGTCAATCATTTCATCCGTTACAACCTGACCATTAGCGGCCGTATACGTCTTGCCCATCATCGACCCCTTTGCCGAGTCTGTTCAATCTCCTGCCAAAATTTCTTCTGGACTGGAGACAAGGCATGAATGATAAGCCACCCACGGGCAAGCTCGACCGCGACAAGCTCCACGCTTCGTCCGTCTGGGAGCCATCCAATCGCAAGCCATCTCGGCGGCTCGTCCTTCGACTCGCGACGAATGCACTCAGTAACCGCAAGCCAAGCGCTAAGCACCTGCTTTTCCGTCAGGTGCTTTTTTAGCGTTGGGATGGATCTCAACATCCATGCATCTTCTCCTCCATCTTACCCAATTTCGTATGACGAAAGTCAGCTGTCGCCAATTCTTACGCCGGCACTTGTTGGAGGGCAGGGAGCGAGGCGAGGATTGAGGGACGTTCCAGTACGGCCCAGGCGCACGGGTGAGAGCACATGCGCCACGGACGGACGTTTTCATAGCGTGCGAGGATGTTGCCGTTGCGGTCGATAAAGGCAATGTCGATGGGATAGGCCATAAAACATGTGTGGACCGAGGAACAGTGCGGAAACGCCATGACGAGCGGCAGGCCGTTGGCGGCAACCGGACGCCGTCCCAGCATGCCGCGCAGGCGCACGACGAACGACTCCGCCACCGCAAACTCGGCCGGCGTCCAACCCAGCCTGTTGAGTGCCCGCGCGTAAGCGATGTAGGACGAGACCGCGGTCACATGACCACCCCCGGACGCCATGGATCGACCGTCACCGCGCGCTCGTGCGACAACGTTGTCGGCGCCCCCAGCGGAACGCCAGCGATGCTGAGAGAAGTCGGCCACGGCTCATAGTGCATGGTGCAGGTGTAGGTCCTAAACGTACCGGATAGGGAGAGCAGGCCACCATCCGATGCCTCCGCGCCTTGCTCGCTCGACACTTCGATCTGCAAGTCATAGCCTTCCATGGCATTCAGAATTTGAGTCTGAACCGTCGCCGAGGCATCGGCAGAGCTTTCGTCGCCCTCCCCCTCCGACGCCACGGCGTGCGCCAACACGATGTCGGGCACCACGCGGTCGAAGCGCGCGACAGCGCTGGCAAAGATCATGACGTTGTACACGATGAGTGCCAGCACCAGCAAAACGGGCGTAACCACTGCCATCTCCACCGTCGCTTGGGCGCGCTCCTCGCGCAGACGCATGCGGATACTCATTACGACCCACCGCCCAGAGCGCCAACCAGCGTGGCGACATCGACGGTGAGTGGAATGGAGCCGCCGCCGGGCAGAGGAATCTCCGCAAGCGTGAACACCGTACCGCCAATGGTGCGTTCGACTTGATATTCCAACGCCTCGCAAAGCGCCTTGGGATCGGTCACGCCCAACGGAATACCTCGCAGCTTGTCTTGCGCTTGAGAGAGACCAGCAATGTCAGACCCCGGACTCTTAATGACGTTGGCGGAATCGGTCAGCACCGGCTTTCGCAGGCGCAAGTCGCACGGTTCCAAACCCAGCGCCGCCACGGACGCCGAAACGGTATCGCCGAGCCACGATGCGATGGAGCCCAACGCGCCGCCGCCCCCTCCTAGGTCTTTAATCATCTCGTCCATAAGTTCGTCGGCCGAACCTTGGATATCACCGTATCCTACGAGCAGCCGTCCCCAAACATCCATGACGCCGTCGAGCACGCCGGCAACGCCGCCCGAGCGTTCCTTCAATGTCGAGAAAAATCGCGAAAGCACGTTGTTTTGCGCCGTCGCCTCATCGGGCGCCAGCACCGCGGCAGAGATGGCACCGCGACTGCCAAGCTCAACCGCCGTGTTAAACGAGGAGTTAAGTTGATTGGGGCTGGTCATATCGCCCGAAACCGCAAGGGCGACCACGCCATTGCGACCGGGCGGCGCGATACGCGGACGCTCACCCGAAAGCGCTTGAATGGCCTGATCGAATGCGCTTCCCGCGCGATCGGCCTCGCCTTCGGTCTGTCGCTCGAGCTCAAGCTCTTTGTTGCGGCATTCGGCGTAGTCTTCCATGGCGTCTTTGAACTTGTCAAAGTGATACTCGAAGCCGTTTTCGATCGATGTAGAAGGAGCGGCGACGGCACCCAGTGTCTTGACTCCAAAATGGCAGCGGTCGCATGCTTCTCTCCCGTCAAAGTCAGCAACCGATGACAGTCCTCCCGGCGCTCCCTTTTTATAGTTTGGGCAGCCAGTTCCATAATGGATGTACGTCTTGCCGTCATTGCTGCTCGTCGGCCACGCGGCATCGGTATAAAGATCGCTCGCCCTGACCTCGTCCGCATTGCGCGGCAGCAGCGGCAGGTCCGCGACGACGCTCGTGCCGTCGTCCACGATGGAGGCACGCCCGAGCTCTTCACCGGCATACCGATAGAACGCCTTTCGAGCGGCAGACTCCGCCTGCATCTCGACACCGCTTCCAAGCGGCTTTTCGTTAGCCAGGCGCTGACGGTAATATGTTCTCGCTCGGTCAAGCGCTACCTGGGGCTCCCACGTGACGCTCGATGCGTAATGTGGGTTGAGCTCGCCCGACAGCGACGCCAGCTTCTTCGCGCGCTCCCACATGCACGAACGGCTACCAATCGTGCCCTTGTCCGACCCGCCGCAGTCCGCAAGCCAGGCGCGCTCTTTTGCTTTCGCCGTATCCTCAGAAGCCTCCTTCAACTTTTTGGCTGCGAGCTCTAAATCATCTGACGTGTCTTTAATAGCATCGGGCGAGATCTCGGACCCCTCGAGCGCAACGAAATCGGACTCGGACGTCCTGGGCACGGCAAGCGCCGTACCGGTATAGCTCACGCTATCGGTATCCTGCGCCGACACCGCCTGTGTAGCTCGCGCGGCAACCAGATACGGCAGAGCCGTCTCGATTTTCTGTAAGCCTTCCGATGCGCTTTTGGCAAACTTGTTGCGCGTTTTAATGATCCCAATCCCGGTGTCGACCATATTGCCGGCAACCGGCTCGGCACCCGGGATGAGGATGGCGACCAGGCCCGTCCCGATCGTGGCAAACCCTGCCAGCCCCAGACTCAAGATGCTCGCATCAACCACCGTGGCAGCCGTGTGATAGGACGACACTACGTTGGCACCCGCCAGCGCGCCGCTATCGGCCGCCACCTGGGTATCCCCGGCACGCGACATGCTCCATATCGCCGCGGTTGACGAAAACAACAACGTAAGCACCACTAGGATGACCACGGCAGAGGAAAGCGTGGTGTAGGCACCGTCTTCGATAAACAGGTCGATACCGGCTCGACCCATAAAGCCGCCTCGTTTGCGATGGCAGCTCGGACGGCGCGTCAAAACGCGCCTAGACCAGAAACGCTTAATCCCATGCAGCAATCCACGAATCATAATCTCCCTCCAGCCATTCGGGACGCGATTGATACGAGACATTGACCTTGAGCTCAACGTAGTCGCCCTCGGCGGTACCACCCATAGCCTGCGCAAACGCACCGATCACAGGCAACGGCTTGACCTCGCCGGAAACGGACACGGACGAGACGCCACCCGCACCGGCCCGGCCAAGCTCGATATCCCACGACAACGGCCCGCCGGCATGAAAGATCGAAACGTTGGGCACTGCGGCAAGCCGGCGGCGGGTGAACTCCTTAAGATCATCGTCCTCCGCCGTCGTCGTGGTCATGAGCCGCGCGGTCTCGGCGGCGGCAGACTCCATGACCGCGCGCGTATAGAGCAGGCACACCGGTTGCAGTGCGAGAAGGATGAGCGTCAGAAACGTCGGCAGCAAAAAAGCGGCCTCGACCGTAGACTGCGCCCGGTCCTCACGCGCGATATCAATACAACGCGATGTCCTTAGCGCCCGCAGCGGCGTCGATAACCGACGTCGAGGCAACGCCATGGGATGCCGCCCGCTCGACCAGCGCCGCCAAGCGCCCATCGGTGCCAGCACGCCAAAGTCCCGCGATCGCCAGCACGATGGAAAGCAGCGCCACCGTGACGATGGCGTATTCGACCGTCGCCTGGGCAGATTCCTCGCGCAGGACGTCATGCATTTCACGACCCCTCCTTTGAGTTCGATGCCTGCGGGCTCAGGCGGATCACGCGCAGGCGGCACGAAGCATCGCCGACATCCGCAGCAACCGTCACCATATCGACCCAGCCGCGTCCATCGCGCACGATGGCGCCCCATACGTTGCCCTTAATATCGAGATAGCCGCTCAGGGCGAGCTGGGCCGTTGGCACCTCGCGGTAGGCGCGTAACATATCCGCCGCTGCCTCGGTCATCGGTCGGTCCTCGGACCATGCAAGCCGGACCGCAATCGCGTTGCCCTCAGGCGAATCCGTCGCAGTGGCAGACCGCTTGTCGAGCGTCCGCAGAAAGGTTTGCGCCGTGACAGCGACATCCGAATCGTCCGCATCTCGCGTCTCATCTTTTTGAGACGCCACCGCCGAATCTGAGCCCGAGTCGAAGGCGGCCCCAGGACGCTGCTGCCGCGCGGAGTTAAGCCCCCAAAGCACCGCCGCTATCGCCACGATCAGGCAAGCAAACACCAGCAGCACCCCGATGGGGCGCTCGCCCTCTACAGGCTGTTGATGCCCTCGCTGATCGCATCCCATAGCTCTTTAACCTTGCCTTTAAATGCAACGATGGCAATAATCGCGATCACCACAAGCACGCCCACCAAAATGGCGTACTCGGTGGTACCCTGCGCGCTCTCCTCCTGCAACAGTTCCTTGGCATGCTGGCGAGCGCGGATCGCCCGGCAAAAAGCCCAGTTCCAAGCCTTGTCAGCAACTTCGACCATCGTGTTCATGTATTCCTCCCTACATCATCCCGCCTGCTCCCAGCAGCGGGCCCAATATGGACAGAAGCAACGCCGGCAAGATGAGCGTGCCGGTGGGAATCAGCAGCTTGACGGGCGCACGCTCGATCTCGCGCTCAACCGCGGCGCGATGAGCTGCACGGATCTCGCGACTTTGAGCGGCCAGCGTCTCGGCAAGTGGGGCACCCAGGGCGAGCGCCTGCCCCACCGTGATGGCAAAGGTCTCGAGCGCTCGCACGTCCAGGTCGCGCGCGGCGGCCAACAACTCGTCCTCACGCGTGCCCACGCCCACCTGCCACGCCATGCGGGCCCGCTCAAGGCGAAGAGCCAGCACTGACCGGCGGTTGGCGCAGAAAATCTCAAGCGCCGCATCAAACGAAAGACCGGCCGAAAGACCCAAGCGAACAACATCGATCATCTCGGACACTTCGCCGAGCGACACTCGCGCCGGGCCGCCCGCCCCAACCGCGCCCTTCACTCGCGCGGTCAGGGCATCGGCCACCGAGCGACCCGCAGCAGCGACCAGCACTGCCTCGCGCTTGCAGGTACCTGCGATCTTGCGTGCATCCGCCCGATCCAAACCCGTCGCGACAAATACACTCAGGGCGCACAGGCAAGCCGCAACTGCAACCAGGGCGCTCATAGCTCCACCCTCATAATGCGCCGGATAACCACCAGGGCAACGGCGTTGAGGGCAAGACCCAGCACCACAGCGCCCGCACCGGCAGGCGTCACAAGACCGCGACGATAATCTGCCGAAAGCAGCGCCAACACCGCGCACATGCCCGCCGGCATCGCCGCGACCATATGCGCCGACATGCGGGCCTGCGACGTCTTGACATCCAGGCGGCGCTTGAGCTCAATGCGCTCCCCCACCATGCTCGACGCCTCGGCCAGCAGGTCGGCAAGCGGGGCACCGGTTCGCTGCGACACCTTGAGCGCCAACGCGACAAGCGAAAGCCCGGGGGCGTCGATGCGGACAAGCAGGTCGTCGAGCGCATCGGTCGCCGAGATGCCGCAATCGATCGCCGCCGCCACCCGCAAAAACTCGGTATGCACCGGCTCTTGCGCATGAGCGCCCACAAAGCGCATGCCCTGGGCCAGCGAATGTCCCGAGGCAAGCGACATGGAAAGTGCGGTAAACGCCTCGGGCATGGCCTCCTCCACATCGTGTTGCTCGCGCCGGCTCTCAAAGCCATCCCGGGCGACGCCAACGGCAAACGGGGCAACAAGTCCCAAGGCAAATCCGAGGGGCGATAACGACACCATCGTTAGCAAAACACAGCAGACACCGCTCGATAGCAGCAGAAATGCTAGGCGAGTCGCGTTATCCTCAATAGCAAGCCCAAAGCGATCTGTGGGGACCAACGATGCCCACGAACGGGCGATCTTTTTCAGCAGATCGTTTTCCACCAGCTCACGCGGCAGCTTCTCTGCCACCGTCTCGAGCGCCTGACGTGCCAGCTCCGCCGGCGGTACCCGCGGCACACGAGGCTCTGCCCCACACACCGTCGCGACAGAAAGCCCTGCCAAGCCCCCTACGACGAGGGGCATAGCGATCTCCATTCGTCCACCTCCTCTTGTGTAAGCGTCCCCGACCGCAGGCCTTCTGCGATAAACGGCGGCTCGCGGTCGAGCGTCCAGGTGCGCTCGGCGGCATCGAAAGTCACGTAGCGTTCGAGCTCAACACCGCCCGACACGCCGCGGTGAACCCCCGAATATGAGGCCACAAAGCGCCTGCCATCGGCGTGGCGCTCGGACATCACGATGCCGTCGAGCGCCATGGCAATCTGCTCCTCGATGAGCTCGCTCGGCAGATCGATGCCATAACGTGCAAGCAACGTCAGACGCACCACGGTCTCCTGTTCTGAACCCGCATGAAGTGTGGTGAGCGACCCGTCGTGGCCCGTGTTCATGGCCTGCAACATGTCGCAGCACTCGGCACCGCGCACCTCGCCCACCACGATGCGGTCGGGGCGCATGCGCAGGGCATTAGTTACCAGGTCGCGGATCGTCACCGCGCCCTCACCCTCAATTGAAGCCTCGCGCGCCTCTAGGCGCACCACGTGCGGATGATGTGCAAACTTGAGCTCGGCAGAGTCCTCGATCGTCACGATGCGCTCGCCGGTGGCAATCTCGCATGACAACGCGTTGAGCAGGGTGGTCTTACCAGATCCCGTGCCTCCCGCAACCGCCAGGTCCTGTCGCAGCGACACCGCGCACGACAGCAGCTGCGCATACCAAAGCGGCAGCGATCCCAACCCCACGAGCTCGTCCAGCGAGCAGATACGGTCCGAGAACTTTCGGATGGTGAGAATCGGTCCGTCAATCGCCACAGGCGGAATCACCGCGTTGACGCGATAACCCGTCTTGAGGCGGGCGTTGACGATGGGGCTACGCTCGTCGATACGACGGCCGAGCGGCGAGATGATGCGGTCGATGAGCACACGGATCTGCTCGTCGTCCTCAAACGCGTGCTCGATGGGATACAAAACGCCGCCGCGTTCAAAGAAAGCCGAACGGCAGCCGTTGATCATGATCTCGGTAACGGTGTCGTCCTCGATGAGCGGCTGCAACGGCCCCAAGCCCACCACATCATCCAAAATCTCGTCGATGATGGTCTCTCGCTCGGGCGTCGCGAGATCGGTCGGCTCCTCAACATTGAGCGCCGCCTCCACCGCGGGACGCAATTCCGAGCGGGCAAGCGCCGGGTCGATATAGGCGCTGATACGCGCCACTTCGTCGTAACCCATGCGGTCCATTACGGCGCGCTTGGTGCGTCGTTTCACCGCGCGGCGACGCCCTGCATCTACAGGCGCTGCCGTCGCTGCAGCGCCGGCAGCCTTAATCCTCGTTTGCAGGCTCATCGCTGATCACCCTCGCGCGACCAGGGAAGGCGAATACGCGGGCGTTCGGTGCGTGTTGCACGGTCGGCGACCATATCGCTCCAAGGGCCGACGGCGCACCCCAGTTCCACGAGCATCTCGCGCGTGGCCTTGCGCACGCTGGTCGCAAAAGCGCTGGTCTGCCCCACTGCCTCGTCAGCGCGCCCAAACGCCATGAGCGCTGCGAGATCCTGTCCGCCATCGGCGATACGAATCTTGGAGCTCAACGCACAGGCAATCTCAAAGCGCATGGCGACGTCCTCGTCTGCCCCGCGCGCACCGAACCGGTTGAACACAGCGCTCATGCGCGTGCGCGGCACACCTACTCGACTTGCCAGTTCAATGACGCGCGACGCCGATGTCGCGGACGACACCGCCGCATCGCCAACGACCAGGCAACGGTCGCTCGCCGCCACCGCAGCCGCCACGGCGTCGCCCCAAAAGACCGAGGTATCGATAAAGACCACGTCGGATTCGCGACGCAGAACATCAAGCAGTAGCTCCACCGGACGCGCCATGAGCTCGGCTTGCTCGGGCGCCGCGACGGGACCCCAGAGCGTAACGCCCGGCGCCACGCGCATCGATGCGGCTACGATATCCGGCTCGGTGAGCGCGCCCGCCGCCGACGGCTCGATAAGTGCCGCTATATCGCGCGGAGCATCGACGCCTAACAAGTCGTAAAGGTTTCCAAACATCAGGTCCAGGTCGAGCACGGCGGCACGCAAGCCCAACAGCGACGATGTGTGTGCCATGGTGGCAACAATCGTCGACTTGCCGCAACCGCCCGAACCCGAAATGGCGCAGATGACCGGAGCTCGATGCGGCGGAGCGGCGGCGTCTGCCGGCGGCATCTGAAGCGGCGGGGCGGGCGTCGGTGACAGCGTCCCCGTCTCCCCCGCCGCAACCATACGCTGCGTCCAAGCCGGCATGGCAGCTTGTTCGGTCTGCGAGGCAGGCTCGTTCTGTGCAATCTGCTCATGCTGCATCGGCGACAACTCGCCGCACCCGGCAAAGCCCTCAACTTCGTCAAGTTCATCCGCCAGATTCACCCCGTGCACGTATCCCATATCTACAGCCGGGGAGTCGCCAGCATGCTGCGCCGGTCCTCCAGCGTCATCGTATACAAGGGGGTTCCGGGGGCGCCGACCATGCTCGGCTTCCGCTTTTCCATAATCATCAACACGCGGGCCTCTTGTAGCGCGAGGCGCCCCGGGTTCCCTATCAACAAAAGCATCGGGCTCAATCGTCATGCGCCGATCGGAATCAACCGCTCCCTCGCCCGCCTGCCCGTTGCCGCATATACTGTGCGCAGCGATGACCTCGGTCGCCCCCGCGCGAAACAGCCCCTCGATATCCGACGGATCGAGCGCTTCTATCAACACGACCACACGACTCACGCGGCCTTCGGCCGTCAGGCGCGCAACAGTCTTGCGCACATCTTCGATATCAAACAGAGACGCCGCGATGATGGCAGCCCCGCGGCGCGACGGAAACGCCCGCGCCATGGAAACCAGCCCGTCCAGGTCACCCACGCGAAGCACCTGTGCACCCGCATCACGGCCCTCGACTTCCCGCTGCAACAGCCCGTAATCGCCGCACGCGCAGCACGCAAGCCAGATCGCCTTCATCACTCGTCGCCTCCGCTCTTTCTGCCGCGCGCCGTGGCGGGAATCGTCAAGCTGACCGTTCCCTTGCCCGAGGCGCCCAGCAGTTCCTTGACGTCTTCGGGGTCAGCCGCCAGCGTCACCCATTCGATCTTGCCCTCGCGCGTGGCACCGGAATCCTCACTGGTATCGATCACGTACGCGCCGCACAGCCGATCGGTTACGCCGTCTTTTTGCACATACACATCCACGTAGCTGCCCACGCCCGTGGCGCCGCCGACCGAGTGCTCGGCATCGACCGCCACCGAAACGGCGACCTTGCCCTTAGGCACCTCGAGCTTGTGGCTCTCGGCCTTGGTGTAGACATTGCAGATCACGGCGTTTTTGGGAATACGCGAAGTCGTCACGTCGCCGCGCACCTGGCGCAGCTCGGTCGCCGCGTCACGCGGCAGCAGGCTCGTCAGCCATTCCTGGGTTATGACATTGGTCTCATCGAGGGTCTCGCCCACATCGATATCGCGCGCCGCAACGCATACCTCGACGCGATCGCCCCCGTACTTGGCCAAGGTCTCAGCCTGGACCTGTTCGGCTTGCGAGCGGATCGACGAGCCGTAAACCATGCAGAGCAGAGCAGCGAGCACGCCTGCGACCAGACTGATGGCGATGCGCTTGCTCTTGTTCACGGCCGCTCCTCTCATGGCAGTGCCGGGCGAATGCCCGTACCACCATTGTCTGGGCGGTCAGAGTGCAAAGCGGCGCAATCGCGATCTTGGTTTTCGATGTCAAACCAATCGCTGACCAAAAACTGACCAGCCCGTCAAGCTCGTGGCAAGGTTTTGGTCAGCACGTCAGCAAACTGCATGTTTCGAGGCTTTTCCGCAGCAAAAAAGCCGTCTCCCGAACAGTTGGGAGACGGCTGCCATAGGAAAAATCAATTACAAATGGACATCGGGATCGAGCATTTGAGCGCTCACGCGCATGGATGACGCCAGGTTTTGGAACGTTTCCAGACGCAGGCCGTCGATCTGCCCGGCGTCCTCAGCCTCGCGAACGGCGCAACCCGGCTCATGGGTATGTGTGCAATCGCCAAACCGGCACGCGCGCGATGCCTCGACAATCTCGGGGAAGGCGCGCGCCAGACCCCGCTCGTGACCCACGAGCGGTAGGCTGCGCAGGCCCGGGGCATCGGCGATCACGCCGGCGTCGCCCGGCAGCGCCACCATCACGCGCGCGACGGTAGTGTGACGGCCCTGATCGTCGCGTTCGCGCACACCGCCGGTCGCCAACGTATCGTGGCCCAGCAGTGCATTGAGCAGCGTCGACTTGCCGGCACCCGACTCGCCCAGAATCATGGCGCAGCTCCCAGCAGGCACGCAGGAACGGACCTCGTCCAGGCCGCGGCCCTCGGCAGAGGACGTCACGATCACGCGCACGTCCGGACCCACCAGGCGGCGCGCGCGGTCCAGATCGCGCTCGAGCTCCTCGGCATCGCAGCGGTCAGCTTTGGTGAGCACCACCACCGGTTCGGCATCGCAGTCGAGCGCCAACACCAGCGAGCGCGCCACGCGGTCGAGCAGCACCTCGCCAGCACCGAGCGCCTGCACGATTAGCACGCTATCCACGTTGGAGCAGAGCACCTGGCGCTCTCCGCGGGCACGGCCGCGCCAACGTTCAAAGCTCGTATGGCGCGGCAGCACGCACTCAATCACGCCCATATCGTGCCCGGGAGCGCGGCGCACCGCCACACGGTCGCCCACGGCAGGCAGCAGGACCTCGTCCTCGCTGCGCGACTTGGCAAACCCCACGGCATGCTCGGCGCGAAAGGTGTCGTCGGCAGTAGCCACCAGCGGAAACCCGCGATCCAAGCGCACCACGGCACCAAGTTGCATCTGCTCGGGCTCCTCGGCATGTGCGCAGAAATCATCAAAGGCAGTCTGCTGGGCTTCATCGACCGGCAGGTCATCAAACGCCGGAACGTCCTGCAGCGCGTCGAGTCCCGGCACGCTTGCCAGCAGCTCCTCAGCAGATGCGGGAGCCTCGGTCGCGAGCTTCCGGCGACGATCGCGCTTAGCCCGCGCCCCCGTCGTCTTTTTCTTCGCTTTAGCCTTAGCTTTGCCCACAGATGCCTCCCAGCACAAAACCACACAACTGAGCAGGTATTTTAAAACAAAAAGAGCTGGCCGGGCAAAGCCCGACCAGCTCACAAACTTTCCCTCAGCTTATGGTCCTGAGAGGTTATCCGAAGGCCCGCCCGCCGGGAGGGGTTTCCCAAGGGCACATCCCGCAGCCGCAAAGCGGCGAGGACGTGCCCGTGGAAACCCCGCAGGCGGTCGGGCCGGTGGGAAGGATAGCCTTTCGACCTACTCCTTCTCCACGGCGCGCATGATCGCCTTGTAGATCTCCATCAGCGGAATGATCAGGAAGGCAAGGCCCAGCGCGGCGATAACGCCCTTAAGCTCAAGCGTCACAGGGCCAAAGAACATCTCGGCAAGCGTCGGCTGCACGGTTACGATCACCGTCAGCACCAGCGCCAGCGCGGCCGAAGCCCACAGCCACTTGTTCTGCTTCTTCATCTTAAACAGCGACGTGCGACGGCTGCGCATGTTAAAGCAGTGGAAGATCTCGACCATGTTGAGCGTGATGAAGGCCATCATCACGCCTTCTTCGTCGGCGGCGCCGGCGATCATATCGGCGATGTGGATGTAGCCCATGTCAAAGTACACGCCCACAAAGAAGCTCGCCAGCACCAGCACGGTGATGATCAGGCCCTGGACCACGCAGTCCAGACCCATATGTCCGGCAAAGACGCCGTCCTTGGCGTTGCGCGGCTTGCGCTTCATGATGTCGCCCTCGGCATCCTCCATGCCCAGCGCGAGCGCGGGGAAGCAGTCGGTAACCAGGTTCACCCACAGCAGCTGCACCGGCTGGAAGATGGTAAAGCCGATGAGCGTGGCGATAAACACCGAGAACACCTCGGCAAGGTTAGCCGAAAGCAGGAACTGGATGACCTTGCGGATGTTGTCGTAGATGCGGCGACCCTCTTCGCAGGCGCCGATGATGGTGGCGAAGTTGTCGTCTGCAAGCACCATGTCGGCGACGTTCTTAGTGACGTCGGTACCAGTGATGCCCATACCCACGCCGATGTCGGCGCGCTTGATGGACGGGGCATCGTTGACGCCGTCGCCCGTCATGGCGACGATCTGGTCGCGCGACTTCCAAGCCTCGACGATGCGGGTCTTGTGCTCGGGCTGGACGCGGGCGTACACGCCGTAGTCCTCGATGTGCGCGTCGAGCTCCTCATCGCTCATGCGATCGAGGTCGGCACCGGTGATGGCATGGCTGCGATCGGTAACGATTCCCAGCTGCTTGGCGATGGCCACGGCAGTGTCGATGTGGTCGCCCGTGATCATGACGGTGCGAATACCGGCGTCGTGCGCTTCGCGGATGGCGTCGGCGACCTCGGGGCGAACGGGATCGATCATGCCGGACAGGCCGCAGAAGACCAGGTCGTGCTCGAGTGCAGCAGGGCTGCAGTCGCTCGGGACCTCGGTGTAGGTGCGGCTTGCCAGCGCCAGCACGCGCAGGGCCTCGTCGGCCATGGCCTTGTTGGCGGCCACGAGCTCGGCACGACGCTCCTCGGTCAGCGGGACGACCTTATCGCCCTCGTAGATGTGGGTGCACAGGCCGATCACCACGTCGGGCGCGCCCTTGGTGTACTGCTCATACTCGCCGTCCAGGGTCTCGACGACCACGGACATCATCTTACGACCCGAGTCGAACGGGGCCTCGCCCACACGCGGATGCTCGGCAGTCAGGCCGGTGAGGCCCGCCTTGCCGGCGTCGTTGACAAGCGCGCACTCGGTCGGCTCGCCCACGGCCTCGCCTAAATCCTCGTCCCACTGGGCATCGGAGCACAGCGCCATACCGGCCAGGAACTTCTCCTTAGGCGCAGCAAGCTCGTGCTTGACGACGGTCATCTTGTTTTGAGTAAGGGTACCGGTCTTGTCGGAGCAGATGGTCTGCGTGCAGCCGAGGGTCTCGACGGCAGAAAGCTTGCGGATAATCGCCTGGCGCTTGGCCATCTTGGTCACGCCAAGCGACAGCACGATGGTCACAACGGCGACCAGGCCCTCGGGGATGGCAGCGACGGCGAGCGAGACGGCGACCATAAAGGTGTCGAGCAAAGCGGTCGGGTCGGTAAGGACGTTGCCCACGCCGTGGCGGAGGATATCGACGCCAAAGATGACGACGCAGATGACGATAACCATGATGGTAAGGATGCGGCTGAGCTCGGCGAGCTTCACCTGCAGCGGCGTGAGCTCTTCCTTAGCCTCGGCCAGGGCGCCGGCAATCTTGCCCATCTCGGTGTTCATACCGGTGCCGACCACGACGGCGCGGCCACGGCCGTACACAACGGTGGAGCCCATGTAGCACATGTTCTTGCGGTCGCCGAGCGGCACGTCATCGGTGCCCGCAGCAAGCTCGATCACGTTGGCGTGCTTCTCGACCGGCACGGACTCGCCGGTGAGTGCGGCCTCTTCGATCTTCATCGTGGCGCTCTCGAGCACGCGGCAGTCGGCCGGGACGGAGTCGCCCGCCTCGAGCATGATCACGTCACCGGGCACGAGCTCGGCGCTCGGCAGGTGCACGAGCTTGCCGTCGCGCAGTACCTTGGACTGCGCCGCGCTCATCTCTTGCAGGGCTTCGAGGGCCTCCTCGCTCTTGGCCTCTTGGACTACGCCCAGCACCGAGTTGACGATAACGACGAACATGATGATGGCGACATCAGCAAAGTCGGGCTCGCCCTTGACCATGCCCGTGAGCGCGCTGATAACCGCGGCCGCGATCAACATGATGACCATGGGGTCGGCCATCTGCTCAAAGAAACGCTTCCAAAGCGGCGTTTTCTCGGCTTCCTCAAGCTTGTTAGGGCCTGTCTTGGCAAGACGCGACGACGCCTCGCCGTTGCTCAGGCCGAGGTTCTCATCGACACCTTGGTCGCTGAGCACCTCCGCCGCGGCGGACAGGTATTCCTTTTGCATATAGAGTCCCCTCCTGGGATTCGGGCCACTCAGCAGATTGATGCCCGATCATAATTCCCAGGAGAAGGGCAAGGGCTCATCAAGGCTGCCGTGCTGAGCGGCAGTTGATAGTGGAGCTATGGTACCCCAAAGCGACGCGTCTAGCCAAAACATTCCATCTGGAAACACGGCACAGGCGCAACGGTGCAGACAGTGTGATGCTCGAGATTGATAAAACGTTTTTTCTTCAGCGCATCGGCAAACTGAAATATCGCCCAGATAGCAGCGGTAAGACCGCTTGGTAAAAATTTTTCTTTAGTCTTTTTTGACTAAAGAATGAACTTCTAAATCGGCGTACGGTCGATTTTTTGGGGTATTCGGTCGTCATTTCGTTATAATCAACTCAGTTTTATTTCTTATGGTTTATCTATCAGCGCAAGACGATGTCAGATGGAGGTCTGAATGTACAAGCGCACTAAGATTGTATGCACCATGGGTCCCGCCTGCGATAGCGACGAGACCATCCGCGAGATGATCAAGGCGGGCATGAACGTCGCCCGTTTCAACTTCTCGCACGGCTCTTACGACGAGCACCACGGTCGCATCGAGCGCGTCCGTCGTATTTCCAAGGAGCTCGGTCTGCCCGTCGGCATCCTGCTCGACACCAAGGGCCCCGAGGTCCGCACCGGCCTTCTGGTCGACGGCAAGAAGGTCGCCGTCAAGACCGGCGATAAGATCGTCGTCACCGCTCAGCCCACGTCCGAGGATTTCCACGGCACCGCTGAGCACATCTCCCTCGACTACCTGGCTCTGCCCTCCGAGGTCGAGAAGGGCTCCCTCATCCTGATCGATGACGGCCTGGTTGCCCTCGAGGTCGAGTCCGTCGACGGCCAGGACATGACCTGCGTCGTCAAGAATGACGGCCTGATCGGCGAGCGCAAGGGCGTCAACATGCCCAACGTCAACATCTCGCTGCCCGCCATCACCGAGCGCGATCGTCAGGACATCCTCTTTGGCCTGACCGAGAACATCGACTACATCGCCGCTTCCTTCATCCGTGACGGCGAGTCCGTCCGTGGCATCCGCAAGCTTTGCCGCGAGAACGGTGGCGAGCACGTGACGATCTTCCCGAAGATCGAGTGCGCCCTTGGCGTCGAGAACTTCGACGAGATCCTCGAGGCTTCCGACGGCATCATGGTCGCCCGTGGCGACCTGGGCATCGAGATCAAGCCCGAGCTCGTTCCCCACATCCAGAAGGAGATCATCGCCAAGTGCAACGCGGCCTACAAGCCCGTCATCACCGCTACGCAGATGCTCGACTCCATGCAGCAGAACCCGCGCCCGACGCGCGCCGAGGTTGCCGACGTTGCTAACGCCATTTACGACGGCACCGACGCCGTCATGCTGTCCGGCGAGTCCGCTGCCGGTAAGTACCCGGTCGAGGCCGTTAAGATGCAGGCCAGCATCGCTCTCGAGACCGAGAAGTACCTCCCGGCCCACGCTCCGCTCGAGGTTCCGGCTGACGCTCACGGCACCCGCGTCGTCAACAACGTTGTGGGTATGTCCGCTGTGAACATGGCCACCACCGTTGGCGCCAAGTGCATCACCGTGCCGACGACCACCGGTCGTACCGCTCGCCTGATCTCACACTTCCGTCCCAACATGCCGATCTGCGCGTTCTCCCGCCACGAGTGGGCCGTCCAGCAGATGATCATGTACTGGGGCGTCATCCCGCACCAGGCAGAGATTACCCAGGGCACCGTCAACGGCACGATCGTCAAGGCGATCGAGACCGCCAAGGAGCTCGGCTACGTCGAGGCCGGCGATCTGACCGTCGCCACCGCCGGCGATCCCCGCATGAGCGTCCAGCTCGAGGACAAGGTTTCCTCGACCAACGTCGCTTACGTCGCTCAGGTGCGCTAAATCGCACTTGCAAGCAGATTTGCATTGCAAAGGGCCCGGAAGGCTTCGCCTTCCGGGCCCTTTTTCTGTGTGCCAATACCTGCACACGGCAAAACACGCACTCATTTCTTTACCAAAAGCGCGAAATCCACCCTTCAGGGCCCAAATAATAAAGTCCCAAGCGCTAAAAGTGTTCGCCCGGTGGCAAACCCACACCTTAACCGACGCTGCTAAATCGTTTTAGCAAGGTCAAAAATGACTATGTTTTCGGAAGTGCGGGGAAAAATTGCTCACCCCCAAGCACAAGCCCTTTTATTTCAACAAAACCCCTGATAAAGTTGGCTCAAATACTCCTTGTGCTTTGCCTGCTTCTCTTTTTCCCCGCACTTCCGAAACCGATAGCCTTTCTAGCCCAAACAACGCTCAAACGATCGGATTGCTATGTCATTTCTCGCTTGCGGACCCTCGGCTTTCCAGTACTATCGCATCCCGCCCCAGATACTGGGACTCTATCCGGCAATCCTGCCGCCCGACCATGACCATCGCTTGGTGCATTACTCAAAACAGCCAGTATTTGAGGATCTACTCGACAAGCCGGTCTGGAGATTCGTGGGCGAAAAGGGTCGCCGCGCGAACGGCAAGCTTTTTCGCAGCCGCCTGCTGACCCAGGAACCACCTCCCGGGTCGTTTAGGCAAACTGAACATGGATTTGATGTCACATCGCCCGAGTTCACACTGCTCAACCTTGCTACGCAGGTCTCACGCAACCAGCTGCTCATGGCGTGTTATGAGATGTGCAGCTCATTTGCAGTATTTACGCCCTGCGAGCGTGCGCAAAAGCAACTTGATGAGGCAATATCCCTTAAGCTCATTCCACCCGACTGTGGCTGGGAGCGCGTTGTTGACACCAAGGGCAATGGCACCAATTTGTGGAAACGCGCGCCGCTCCTCAGCGCGGCGGATATCGCCGCGTTCGCCAAGCAGGCCGCAGGCCTGCGCGGCGTCAAGCAACTCCGTTGGGCCGCCAAACGCATGACAGGACAGACTGCCTCACCCTTCGAGGTCCAAACATCCATGCTCATCTCACTCCCCCGCGACGAAGGCGGCCTGGGCATAGACATCACCAATAACGCGCGCATCCCGCTCAGCGAAGCCGCACGTTCGCTGTATGACAAAACCTGCTGTTACGCCGACATCCTCATCGAAAGTTTCACCGACAGCATGGGTGTCATTCTGGAATGCCAAGGCCGCTCCGCTCATGACAGCGAAGCCGCGAGCCTCTCCGATGCCGAGCGCGCCACCGCACTCACAAGCATGGGCTACGACGTCATCCAACTTACCTATGACCAGATTAAGGATAAGAAGAGCTTCGACCACATAGCCGAGCTCATCCATAAAAAGGCTGGGCTTCCCTACACCCCAAAGACCAAACAGGAGTGCGACGCCGAAGATGCCCTGCGGCAAAAGCTATTTGTCGATTGGGACGAGCTGTTCACTACCGGGCCGGCCAGCTAGCAGCTAGCAATCAGGGGCAGTGCGGGTGTGCCGGGAGCGGCTCCGCGCTCGGCAAAGCCTGCCTCGGTTAGCTCGATGACCTCGGTAAACGTTGCATCGAAAAATTCCTCGGTTAGCAGGCGATACGGCGGATGATCGGGCTCACCGGGGTTTTCGCGTACAATCTCGTGCATGACGCCGATAGTCTTGAGCACATATTCGTTATGGATGGAATACTGCCCAAAACGCGTCGCCGCGGTATACAGGCGATTGGTCGCACGCGGAATCGAAACAATGCCCAGCGTCTTGCCAAACCAGTCAAAGTCGCCTTGCTTTTTAATGCGGAACTCCTCACACGGCTTGCCGCCGTGCGCCTCCAGATACTGGTTCACACGCGTGTTCCATACCGTGTCGGCCACCAGATGCGACCAGACGCCCAGCGTTAAATCGAGCAGCGACTGCGCCACATCTTCGGACGCAAGCGAGAACTCACTAGCGCCGGGACCGGCAACCGGCTCGGCATACTTGTAGCGCTGGGGATAGTGCACGCGGTTCAATCGCTCGCGTTCCTCGATAATCGAGGTCGCCGCGGCCGGCGCACCGGTGGGCGAACTTTTAAGCAACGGTGCCACATAGGTATCCCAGAACTCATGCTCACGAGGCTTAGGGATGGGCTCAGGCTTGGCAAAATGTGTAATGCTATACGGAATGGGATCGGCAATGCCAGGAACCATATAGCCCACGAAGATATCCGGAACCACGCAGCCAAACAAAAAGGCATTGCGGTCGCGCACACTATCGGCAAGCACACTGGTGCGATCCAGCAAACGCTCCGTCTGAGCGATATGAATGTTCCAGCTTGGCATAGCCACCCCCATAAAAAACCTGGATAACTATACCATCACGGCAAAGCCGCGCAGGCGGCTACGCACGCTTTACGCAGCAACTAGTCCGTAGCACCGCTTTCGGTTCCATACGACGGCGAAGACGCCTCGACCACATGGTGATATCGATCGATATAGATGGCGCGGGCACCCAGGCGTCGCACCAGATCCTGGTGATGCGTACTCATCAAAACCGTCTTACCCGCCGCGACGTAGGCCAGCAAGAAGTTGACCACGATGTCGCATGAATCTTCGTCGAGTCCATTGGTAGGTTCATCGAGGACCAAGATATCCGGGTTCATCGACACCACCGCAGCCAGCGCAACGCGCTTCTTTTGCCCGCCCGAGAGCTGATAGGGAGAGGCGTCGGCAAGGTCGGCAACCTGGAACAGCCCCATGGCATCGCGCACGCGGCGCTCGAGCTCGTCTGCCGGCAGCCCCATCTGGGCGGGGCCAAACGCGACCTCCTCGCCGACCGTGGCGCAAAAGAGCTGCGCATCGGCATTCTGGAACACAAAGCCCACGCGCTGATGGAACCGCTGGGCCGTCGCGGAATCCTTGAGATATGCCGCATCGACCACATGCCCGTCGAACAGGTACGCACCCGCGTCCGCAAGCTCAAGACCGTTGATAAGACGCATGACCGTCGTCTTGCCGCAGCCGTTAGGACCAAGCAGAGCAACGAGCTCCCCACGGTTCACCCGCAATGAAACGCCGTCGACCACCGTATGACCCGCATAGGAAAACACCACGTCGCGAAACTCGATGAGCGGCGTGATCTCGGTGCCGGCAGCACCGCTCGCACCCATCGCGTTATTCGTATCGTTTGCCAAAACGCCGCCCTTCCCTACTCACATCGACAGTTCGACCGTCCGCGCTACAACACCGCGCACAACACGACGAGCAACGCCACAACGGCCGCGTAAACGGCATCGTGCCAGCCAAACCCGGCGCGCGCGGGCGCCGGATACGCACCGGCAAAGCCGCGACAAAGCATAGCCTCGTCCATCGCGCGGCTGCATTCCATCGCCTTGATAAACGTCATGCCCATGATACCCGCCAGCGAGTCGGTGCGCGAAAAACCCGCAGGCGCGGATCCGACGCTGCGCAGCATGACCGATTCGCACAGATCGTGCGCCGTGAGTCCCAGCACCTCGATATGCTTGAGCGCCATATCAAACGTAAAGATAACTTCGTCGGGCAGATGCAGCATCTTGAGCGCCGCCGACATGCGGCTCCAGGTAAGCGTCCACGAAACGCCCAGTACCAGCGACACATTAATGAAGGTCTTGAGCGCGATCTTGAGCATGGCGCCCGTGGCAGAAGCGCCCAGCAGCAGAGCAGGCAGCGCCAGAACCACTGCGAGTCCCGCGGCGCCGAGCGCCGGCACAAAGGTCGCGCGCAGCCCGCGTACAGGGCGCACGGCAACGAGCACCAGCGCGATAGCCGCCATCAACATGAGATACAGCGGGCTTTGCGTCAGACACACGCACAGGACGCAAACGAACATCCCCACCAGGCGCACCGGAGCCGAAACGCAAGAAAGGGCGCGGTCGACCATCGACCCGCCCTCGTGCGCACCTCCACCCAGGCGAACCCGCTCAAGCAGGCTCGCCAGGTGCAGGACATTCTTTTGCATCACACGATGCCGAGCCCCCACGGGCTCATATCGCTCCTCGGCCGCAAGCCAGCTAGGCAGCTCGGCTATTGCCATGAGCACCGCTTTCCTTGACCGTCAGCGAGACCAGGCGGAATGCGATGGTAAGCACCGCCACGCCAATCACGCCCGAAAGGATATACATCGCGGCCTGGCCGGCAAAGCCAAGGCCCTGCTCCTCGGAATAGACCTGCAGGTAGTCGCCCGTGGGCAGCGCATCGGCAAAGGTCGGAGCATCGAGGCCGACCGAAGCCTGCAGACTGTCGTCACCAGCCTCCTGAACGGCGGTCGCGGCGCCCTCAGCGTCCCACTCGCCCCAGGCGTCACCCGTGGCCAAAAGGCCCAGCGGCGTGGCCAATACAAGTACGGCGACCAGAATGAGCGTGGGGATTAGGGAAGTCTTCTTGGCGGTACCATCGGCGGCAAGCTGGCCATCGACGGCCTCGGGCCCGACGATAATGCTCGGCGCCGTCTTCTTAATGAAACCGTAGATGGCGGCCGTCGCCACGCCCTCGATCACGCCGGCAACCAGCATATGCGGAATCAACATAGCCGGAATAGCCACGGACAGTGGGAAGGGGCAGTACAGCGGCGCGCCCGAAACGTTGGTAAAGAGCATCGGCTGAATACCAAACTCGATTGCCGCGCACAGGGCCGCCAGGCACAGGCCGACCCAACCGCTCACGACGGCAGAAACCGAGGTGCCCCAGCTCTTGTCGTGCAGACGACTGTTGAGCGCACCGAACACGATAGCAGCGACAAACGGCAGCACAAAGGCCATGTTAAAGCAGTTGGCGCCAAACGACAGAACGCCGCCGTCGCCAAACAGCAGCGCCTGCAGCGCCAGCGCGACCGAAACCGCGATGGCAGCGGCCTCGGGACCCAGCAGCAGTGCGATGAGCGCACCGCCGACGGCGTGACCCGTGGTGCCGCCGGGCAGCGGCACGTTGAACATCATGAGCAAAAAGGAGAACGCGGCGCAGATGCCCAGAAAAGCCATGTGCTCGCGATCGAGCGTAGCGCGCACCTTCTTGATGCAGTGAACCCAAACGGGCACCATCGCCACCGCCATGACGGCATCGGTCTGCGGGGACAGATAATTATCTGGAATGTGCATGTATGCCTCCCGATTGTCGGCACGCAATCGCAGCGCCGTTTGAATCACCTTGATAGTGTTACGTATTGATAGATTCGTAACACGCCGCCGGCTATCATAGCAAACGGCGCACTGCCAACAAAGCAGTGCGCCGTTTTGCAATACATTCGTCACAGACGCAAGCGATCTTAGCCGCGGACCTCGCCGTTTACGCCCTTGCACACCTTGGTGACGATCTTCTGGTGCGCCTTCTCGACCTCTTCGCTGGTGAGCGTGTGATCGTCGGAGCGATACGTAAGCGCAAAGGCCATGGACTTCTTGCCCTTGCCAATGCGGACCGGATCGCGGTAGACATCGAACAGGCGCACGCCCTCGAGCAGCTTGCCGCCGGCACTGGTAATACGGCGCTCGAGGTCCTCGCAGGTCACGGAGTTGTCGACCACGATTGCAAGGTCGTGCTCAACAGCCGGGTACTGCGAGAACTCACGGTAGTTCTCCTGGTTGCGGGCACCCTTGATCAGCTTGTCCAGATCGAGCTCAAAGGCAACGACGACCTCATCTATGCCGCAGGCCTCGCGCGCCTCGGGGTGAATCTCGCCGACCCAGCCCAGCACGGTACCGCCAGACAGAACCTCGGCCGCACGGCCCGGCTGCAAGAAGGCGTAGCCCTCGCCCTCGGCGGGACGGAAGCGCACCTTCTCGATGCGCAGCTGAGCGAGCAACTCCTCGACAATGCCCTTACCAAAGAAGAAGCGCAGCTTGCGATACTTCATGTTCCAGGACTGCTCACTCCACTGGCCCGAGAGCACACCCGCCACGGACTTGGTCTCCTTGGGCAGGCTAGCGTTCTCGCGGCCGTGGAACAGGCTGCCGACCTCGTACAGGTGCACGTTGGGCGTGCCGTGGGCCTCGTTGTAGGCCACAGACTGCAGCAGACCCGGCAGCAGCGAGCGGCGCATCTCGGTCTGCTCGGCCACCAGCGGGTTCATGAGCACCACGGGGCAGCCGCGGCCCTCGGTGGACATGCCAATCTTCTCCAGGTCGCCCGGGGCGGCAAAGCCAAAAGTCGTGGTCTCGTTGAGGCCACAGGCGCGCAGGATCTCGCCGACCTTGCGGGTAAGCTTCTGCTCGCGCGTCAGACCGCCGATGTGGTTCTTGGCAGCCGGGATGGTCGCCGTCACGCGGCCCATGCCCCACAGGCGCAGGACCTCCTCGATCAGGTCGATCTCGCGCGGCAGGTCAGGGCGGAAGCTCGGCGGGGTAACCTTAAAGTCCTCGCCGTCGCGCTCGACGGTGCAGCCCAAGCGGGTGAGCGAGCGCTCGATAAAGTCGGGCTCGATGTCGGCGCCGCAGATGGCGTGCACGCGGGCCAGGCGCAGCTTAATTCTGTCGATGGTCTTGGGCGCGGGGAAAACGTCGACGTAGCCGGGAGCAACCTCGCCGCCGGCGATCTGCTCGATGAGCGCGCAGGTAACGTTGGCGACATCCACGCAGCCGGTCTCGTCGACCTGGCGCTCAAAGCGGATGGAGGCATCGGAGATCAGCGACAGGTCGCGGCTGGTGTGCGAGGTGCGGCCGGCGTTGAAGCAGGCGCTCTCGACCATCACGTCGACGGTGTCGTCCTCGATCTCGGAATCCATGCCGCCCATAACGCCGGCCAGCGCCACGGGACGCTCGCCGTCGGTGATGAGGCCCATGCCGGCGTCGAGCGTGCGCTCCTCGCCGTCGAGGGTCGTGAACTTCTCGTCCTGCTGGGCGGCGCGAACCACCACGCGGCGATGGCCCTCGCGCTCGGCAAAGGTTGACAGGTCAAAGGCGTGCAGCGGCTGACCAGTGAGCATCATCACGTAGTTGGTGATATCGACGATGTTGTTGTGCGGACGCACGCCCAGGGCGTTGAGGCGCTTGACCATCCAGTCGGGCGACGGGCCGACCTTCACGTTGCGCACGATGCGGGCGACATAGCGGTCGCACAGGCCCTCGTCGGCAATCTCGACCGAAAGCTCGTCGTCGGTCGCGCGGCCGGTCTCTGCCTTGATGGCGGGCAGCTCCACGTGGAAATCGCGATCGAAAATGGCGCCGGTCTCGCGGGCCATACCGATCATGGACAGGCAGTCGGGGCGGTTGGGCGTGATCTCGCAGTCGAGCACGGTATCGCTCGAGCCCACATACTCGGCAAACGGCATGCCGCAGGGCGTATCCTCAGGCAGAATCATGATGCCGGAGTGGTCGCCGCCCAGACCGAGCTCGCGCGCAGAGCAGTTCATGCCCATGGACACGACGCCGCGAAGCTTGCTCTTCTTGATCTTGACGTCGCCGGGCAGAACTGCGCCGATCATGGCCGTGACGATGTGGTCGCCGGCCTCGAAGTTCTGCGCGCCGCAGACAATCTGCAGCGGGGCGGGGTTGCCGTCGGCGTCGAGGTTCTTGTCACCCACGTCAACCGAGCACACATACATATGGTCGCTATCGGGGTGCGGGGTCTTGGTGAGCACCTTGGCGGTCACCACGTGGTCGAAGGACTCGCCCACGGTGTCAATCGCCTCAACCTCGGTGCCGGTGCGGATATACTCGTCCGAAAGGGTCTTAGGATCTTCCGGAATATCGATCATGGTCTTGAGCCAGTCGTAAGAAACACGCATCTAGCTCTCCTTTCATACTGAAAGCCTGCGAAGAAATGCAGGTGGAAACTTCAACTTTGTGAACATTCCTTACAAAGCGAGGGTTGTCCAAGTGCGGCAGATCGGCCCGAAAGAGGAGCGCCGCGTACTCTGGTACGCAAGCGACGAATGAGCGCCGAGGTGCCGTGCTTGGGCAAGCCGCAGCCTAGAACTGATTCAGGAAACGCATATCGCCAGTCATGAGAGTTCTGAGGTCGGGCAGGTCGTAGCGCAGGGCCGCGACGCGCTCGGCGCCAATGCCAAAGGCGAAGCCGGTGTACTTCTCGGGGTCGATGCCGCAGTTGATGAGCACGTTGGGATCGACCATGCCGCAGCCCAGGATCTCGATCCAGCCGCTGTGCTTGCAGAAGTTGCAGCCCTTGCCGCCGCACACGTGGCAGCTCACGTCCACCTCGCAGGAAGGCTCGGTGAAGGGGAAGAAGTGCGGGCGGTAACGCGTCTTGCGGTCCTCGCCAAACATGCACTTAACAAAGTAGTCGAGCGTGCCCTTAAGATCGCCAAAGGTGATGCCCTCGTCGACGACCAGGCCCTCGATCTGGTTGAACTGCGGCAGGTGGCAAGCGTCGGCCGTATCGGGACGGTAGACGGTGCCCGGGCAGATCATGTAGATGGGCGGCTTCTGCGACTCCATGGTGTGGATCTGCACGCCCGAGGTCTGGGTGCGCAGCAGCACGTCGGACTCGCCGTGAGCGTGAGCCTCGGGATGCGCGACGCTGCCGGGGTTGTTGTCGACCACGTAGAACGTGTCGCGAGCCGAGCGGCTCGGGTGATCCATGGGCGCGTTGAGCGCGGTAAAGTTGTAGTAGGAGGTATCGACCATGGGGCCGGACTCGACGGTGTAGCCAATACCGCAAAAGATGTCCTCGGCCTCCTCGATGATCTGCTTGATCAGGTGCTGGTGACCGATCTGCGGACGGATGCCCGGCAGCGTGATGTCGACGGCCTCGTGCTCGAGTGCGTGCTTGAGGGCGGCGGCCTTCATCTCGGTGGTGCGCTCGTCGAGCATGCCCTCGATCAGCTGGCGCATCTCGTTGGCGCGCCTGCCCATGACAGGACGATCCTCGGGGGCGAGCTTGCCCATCATACGCATCAGGCCGGTGATGCGGCCCTTGCGGCCGAGCAGCTCAACGCGCGCAGCCTCGAGCTTTGCGGCGTCGTCGGCGCCTGCGACGAGCTCCTTGGCCTCTTCCTCGAGTTTGACCAGATCATCAATCAGACTCATGTCTTCCCTTTCGTCTCTCGCGTATCCGCGCTCCGGGACGGCTGACGCCGCCCGATGCTGCGGATGCGCGGCCCGGTTCGGTAACAAAAAAACCGCCCTCGGGCATGTGCATTGCCCAAGGACGGTTAAATTCCGCGGTACCACCTTGTTTGACCCGGCGGATGTCTGGCCCGCCGCGCCCACTCTGCGCCTCTTGTCGCGAGGCTCACGGCTTCCCTACTGGGGCTTTGCTGCCACTGGCCGCGCGCCCGTTGAGGTCGCTGCTCGGGAGTGAACGCTTGGCCCTTGCCACCGCAGGAAGGCTTGCAGCCCATGACCTTCCCTCTCTTGCCGGCGACGCGGCGGGCAAAACCCTCTCCGTCAACGCATTGGGCTATAGGATAGCACATTTCGCGAGCGCATCGCCGCGTTCCGTTTTGTTCGCGCTGGGTACAAGGCAGGTAACTGTGCAAACTGGCCGTGCACCCGCCTGCGGCGCTCGGCCTGCGAGATTAAGGATACGATATGGGAAAGAAGCTCGATAAGAAGGCCAAGCCCGCAGCGGGCAAGACGCCTAAAGGCATGAAGGTCGACAAGGCCGTCAAAAAGTTCCGCAAACTCGAAGGCAAGCTGTGGACTCGCGAGTACCTGCTCAAGATTGCCGAGTTCGATGGAGCGACGATTGCTCCCGCCAACGGCGCTGCCGCCCGTGCCGACGCCATGGGTACGCTTGCCGGCGAGCATCACAAGCTGCTGACCAGCGAGAAATCCGTTGAGCTCGTACGCTCCTTAGCGCGCGAGACGGTTGCAGGCGGACATGTAGACGACCCGCAGCTGCTCGACGAGCTCCGCGTGCTCGGCCGCGGCCAGCGCGAAGCGAGCGTTGTCCCTACCGAGGAGGCCGAGGCCTGGACCAGGCTCACCTGCGAGGCCGACGCCGTGTGGCACAAGGCCAAGACGGCCAATGACTGGGCGAGCTTTGAGCCCTATGTGGACAAGATTGTGGGCCAGCTCAAGCATCAGGCCGAGCTTATGGACCCCAAGCGCGACCCATACGACGTTTGGCTCGACCAGTACGAGCGCGGCCTTTCCGCCAAGAGCTTCGATGCGTTTTGTGACGAGGTCAAGGCCACGGTCGTGCCGCTCGTGCACGCCATCGGCGAGCGCGGCCAGCAGCCGGCCGCCGACTTTTTGCACGCCCACGTGCCCGAGGCTGCCCAGCGTGCCATGAGCTTCGACCTGATGAAGCTTGTCGGCCTGAACCTGGACGACACCACGCTTGCCTTTACCGAGCACCCGTTTAGCGAGGGTTTTGCCGTGGGTGACGCGCGCATCGCGACGCACATCTACGAGGACGATTGTATCTCCAATGTCTACAGCATCATCCACGAGGCGGGACACGCCATGTACGAGCTGGGCGTGAACCCCGCCTATGCGCGCACGTGCCTGGAGGGCGGCACCTCTATGGGCATCCACGAGAGCCAAAGCCGATTCTTCGAGAACACCGTGGGCCGCAGCCGCGCCTTTATGGGGCCGCTGCTCGAGGTACTGCGCCGCCACGCGCCCGAGGTCTATGGCAGCGTGGACAAAGACACGCTCTACCGCGCCGTGAACATCGCGCAGCCGTCGCTGGTCCGCACCGAGGCCGACGAGCTCACCTATCCGCTGCATATTATGGTGCGCTACGAGATCGAGCGCATGCTGTTTGCCGGCGAGGCCACGGCCAAGGACATCCCCGCGCTTTGGAACCGCTTCATGGATGAGTACTTGGGCATTCCCGTTCCCGACGACACGCGCGGCTGCCTACAGGATACGCACTGGAGCGGCGGCTCGTTTGGCTACTTCCCCACCTATGCGCTGGGCAGCGCCTACGACGCCATGTTTGTGCCGGCCATGTGCCGCGACGGCGTCGACCTCACCGGTGCCTGCGCGAGCGGCGATCTGGCGCCCGTCCGTGCCTGGCTGGGCGAGCACATTTGGCAGTGGGGCCGCGCCAAGGACGCGCCGGAGCTCATCAAGGGCGCCTGTGGTATGGACTTTGACGCCCGTTACTACTGTAGCTACCTCCAAGACAAGTTCACCACGCTGTACCAGCTGTAAGGCATAACCGACACGCCAACGCAAAGGGGAGCGCCGCGGAATCAATTCGCAGCGCCCCCCTTTCACTTAGTCATTGGGGACGCTCTTTAATGACTAGTCGTTTGGGACACTCTTCGCCAGCCAACAACCCGGCACTTGGGGACGTTCCTAAACTGCCGGCAGATAAGGAACGTCCCCAAGTGCCGGCAGAAAGGGAACGTCCCTAAGTGCCGGGTGACTGCTCCGGAGAGGCTGTGGTCAAAAACGGCAAAAATGAGTACTGTTGTCAGGTTGATAGCATTTATTTCGGGCTAAAACAGGGTCGCGGATGAGATTTAATCTCATCCGCGACCCTGTTTATTGGACATATGAGGAGCAATGTCTGTCGATATAACGCTCAGGCAATGCCGAAACGGCCTTTTGAGGCAAAATTTGCTGTTACTTATTTAGTGACAGTACTCATTTTTGCTTTTTTTGGCCACGTCATTTTATAACCCCCTATCAGACAGCCCAAAAGGCGCCCTATAGAGCCTCGAGTGCGTTGGCGATGCGCTTCATGGCGGCATCGGCGGATGCCTGGTCGGGGGCTTCGGCCAAAATGCGAATCACCGACTCGGTTCCACTCTTGCGCACGAGCACGCGTCCCTCGCCCGCCAGCGATGCCTCGGCCTCGGCGATGGCGGCCTGCACACCCATATTGCCCAGCGCGGCGTCCTTGTCCGCCACGTGCACGGCCACCTGCGCCTGCGGCAGCAGCTTGCACGGAGCCGTGAGCTGCGAGAGGGTCTCGCGCTCGGCGCGAATCACTTCCATCACGCGCAGCGAGGTCATAATGCCGTCGCCCGTGCGCTCGATATCGCCAAAGATCGTATGGCCCGTCTGCTCGCCGCCCAAGCTGTAGCCGCCCTCGCGCATCTTGGCATACACGTGACGGTCGCCCACGCCGCTGGTCACGGCACTTAGGCCGGCAAGCTCCAGCGACTTGACCAGGCCAAAGTTGCTGGCAATCGTCGGCACCACGGTACCGCCCGAAAGGCGACCGTGCTTGTTCAGATACACGCCACACACGTACAGGATCTGGTCGCCGTCTACCACGCGACCGCGCTCGTCCACGGCCAAGCAGCGATCGGCATCGCCGTCATAGGCAAAGCCCACGTCTAGGCCCTGCTCCACCACATGACGCTGCAGGCGCTCTATATGCGTGGAGCCGCAGTCGACGTTGATGTTAAAGCCATCGGGCGCGGCATTGATCACGCGCACGTCGGCACCGAGCGCGTCAAACACCGGCTTGGCCACCGAGGAAGCCGAGCCGTTGGCGCAGTCGATACCGATCTTGACGCCCTGCAGCGAAAAGTTCGCGCTGGCGATGAGCGAAGCAATGTAGCGGTTGCGGCCCTGCATGTAGTCCACCGTGGCGCCGATGTGGTTGCCCGTGGCCAGCGGTACCTCGCTCTTACCATCGATGTAGTCCTCGATGAGCTCCAGTACGTCCTCGTCCATCTTAAAACCGTCGCTATTGACGAGCTTAATGCCGTTATCGCAAAACGGGTTGTGGCTCGCGCTGATCATGATGCCGCAATCGAAGCAGCCTTCCACGGTCTGATGCGCTACGCCCGGCGTGGGGATCACGTGCAGCATATAGGCGTCCGCACCGCTCGCGACCAGGCCGCTCACCAGCGCCGCCTCGAACATATAGCTCGAGCGACGGGTGTCCTTGCCCACGATCACGCGCGCCTTGCGCTCGCGGTTGGTGCCGTAATACCAGCCCACAAAACGGCCAATCTTATAAGCGTGCTCTACCGTCAGCCCAACGTTGGCCTCACCGCGAAAGCCGTCGGTGCCAAAGTACTTCATGCGCTCTCCTTACAAAATAGGGGCGGACAGATTGCCTGTCCGCCCCAAAATGGTACTCGATTATCTGCGCTACCAGAAAAACCCTACGCCGACGCGCTGTCGCGAGCCGCCTGGCATGTAGGAGTCTGACGCAGCGTAAGCGGCTTGTCCCCCGCCTCGGCCGACGTGGTCAGCGTATACGTGATCGTCGTCGTCTCGCCAGCATGCAGGTCAACGGTGCCCGAATAGAAGGGAATTCCATGCCACGTAGCGGCGCCAAGACCAAACTGGGCGCCCTCGACGGTCAGATCAGTAATGTTGCCGCCCGTCGGGGCAAACAGTGAGACATTCAGGCGCTCGTCGTCGCGCGCGGCATCGGGCGCGCTCGCCGCGACGTAATCGGGCAGCTTGCCTGCCTCCTCCTGCGTCATGATGTTCGTCAGGGTAACGGTGATGCGATACGAGCACGTGCCGTCGCCGTTCTTGACGCCCTGGCCAATCTGCGTGTCGGCGTTCAGATACCAGTCGAGCTTGGAGAAGCTCAGGTTGTTAAAGTAAACGCCGGCAACGGGATCGGCACTCGGATCATCCGGATCGGGCAGCGAAGCGTCAATGCCCGTCTCTTTGATGGCATTCTGCTCATCATCGTTTCTCATCCAAGCAATCAGACGGCCCTCTTCGGCACCGCGCTCGAATGCACCGACAAGCTTTGTAACGTCGACATCACCGATGCCACCGAGAATCTTGTCGAAGGCGGCGCTGGCAACAGCCGCAAAGATGCCATCCGATTCCTCGACCGGATAGTTCCAATACACATCGTGCATGAGAACCTTCGCCGCGTTGGTACCGTCGACGACCGTACCATCGGGCAGCGAGACATTACCGACAAGGCCCAGCAGGTACTGCAAGAACACAGGATCGATGCCGACGACGCCATCAACGTCCTGCCCATACTGGGACTTCCACAGCGCGGCGACACGTTGCGAGTTGCGGGGCCAATCAGGCGAATAGGTATTGCCCGAGTTGTACAGGTTACTGTGGTTGCCGAACAGCGCCTCATCCTCTTCGTCGACGCTCTCGACTGCCTCATCCTCGCTGAGTCCAATGCGGGGAACAAACTCGCCAATCGACATCTGGCCGTCGGTGACCGAAATCAAACCTTGCGAACCGCCAAAGCCGCCGCAGGCACGAATTTCGACGTTGTTCATAGCGTACACAAGGTAGTTGCGCGTCTGGCCGTTGGCGCCGAGCATCTGGGGAAGGACGGGGGCGACCTTCTCCGCCGCGTCAACCGCGCCGTTGAGGGTGGCAAAGCCGTCCTTGGCCTTATCGACCAACTCGGTCACCTGGGAAATATGAGTATCGCCAATGCCCTGGATCTTCTCGTTGACGCTCTTGAACACCTTCGAGCTATCGGAGAGCGAATCGGCGACCGCCTGCAGTGCGGACACGTTGATGGTCCCATCCTGGAACAGCTTGCCGGGCGTGGCCTGCGAAAGGTTATCAGCCATGGGAACCAGCGCGTTGCTCGAGACATCGGACAGGGCGTCGATCATGGTGCGGGCCGCATTGATATCGCTGCCATACACCGGGATAAATGAAGCCGCCGTCCACAGCGGGCTCGAGGTCTCCGCCTTCATGCTGTCGCAGAGCTCATCGATCTTCTTCGCGTCGTCAGGCAGCGTCGAAAAATCGCCCGACGTGACCTTGTCCTTAAGGCCACCGACGATCTCGACAGCCTCCTTCGCTTCGCTCTTTACGGTCTTTGCCGAGTTAAGCAGCATAAAGCCGCTTGCGCCAAGCGCAACGAGAAGCACCGCGACTACAGCGGCAATAATGGCGCCAGTGTGACGCTTTTTGCGCTCGCCCTTGCGATGGCGATGACGGACCAGACCGTCAGAGGTCGAACTCGACGAAGCGTCGCCACCGTAGTTCAAGCCAAAATCGTAATAATCTTCCTTGGAACCCGAGCCCGCAAACTCGACACCGCTATCATCCAGGCGGGCGAACGTGCCAGTCTCGGAGGCGCCGGTGTAAATCGTGCCAAGGTTACCCGTAAGCCCCACGCCACCGGAAGAGGGAGTATTGTTGGCGGCCCTGCCGGCATTAACGTTGCCGTCGGTATTCGCGGCGTTGACAGCACCTGCGTTGTTCGCAGGTGCCGAAGGAGCCCCGCTCGGCTGCGACGTGGAGGTTGCACCGCCCGCAAAGACATTCCCTCTTGCACGGCCGGTCTTTTTTGCCTTTTGAGACTGCTCGTACAGAGCGGTAAACATCGCCGTCTCGCCCGGGGACACGCGCTTACCAGAACCGCCCTGTCCAGCGCCGCCCGGCGTGCCGGCCTTACCAGCCCCGTTCGGACGCGGCGGAACTGCAGGACGGCCGCTATCGCTGCTCTTAAAGTGATTACCAGCCATAAAGAAATCCTCGCAATTGAGTCGCAATGAAAAAGTCCATAACGTTGCTAGTTTATGGCATTTTGGGCATCGACAGCTAAACTCCAGACACGGACATCAATTGGCGAAAATGTGGCACAACACCTTTTCTGTCTTTGCGGCGGCGCCAGCTACACCGTGAGGAACATCATCACGATGATCATGGCAAAGCCGATAAGGTCGGTCGGCAAAAACACCGTGCCCAGCATAACGGCGCTGGTGATGGTCGCCGAAACCGGCTCCACAGTTCCGATGAGGCTCGCACGTACCGAGCCGATGTCCTTAACGCCCTGCATATAGAGCATGTAAGCAAAAAACGAGCCGATAACCACGAACACCGCGAGCGCCTCGACGCCGGCAGCGTCGAGCGCCGGCATATGCGCCCAAGGCTGCACGAAGACACACGAGACCACGCCCGCCGTGAGCATTGCCGAGCCCGTGACGATGGGGCTGCCGTATTCGGGCAGGATCTTGGCGGGAATCACCGCCATGCATGTAGCGCTGACCGCACACATGAGACCCGCGATCAGGCCGAGCGGCGAGATATTCAGGCTGGTGGGGTTGCCACCGGTGGCGATTAAAAAGGTGCCACCCAGAGCCAGACCGATGCCGATGACTTCGCGAGTACGCGGCATGCGGCGATCGGTCACGCAGGTGTAGCCCATGATGATAACGAGCTGCAGGCACTGGAGCACCGTCGCGGTTCCGGCGTTCGTCAGACGCACGGCCGAAAGATAGCAAAACTGATTGAACAGCAGGCCAAAGGCGGTAAAGAGCAGCAGCTGCTTGCGATCGGCGGCTGTGGTCCAGAGCTTAATCAGGCGCTCGCGGTCGCGCGTAACAACCACGGCCATAAAGAGTAGACCGGCGAGAATCTGACGCACGCTCATAAGCCACAAGGTATCGACGTGGTAGGTATCGAACAGAAAGCTCGCGCTGGTGCCCGAGAAGCCCCAAAACGAACCGCCCACCAGCGTAGCCAAGACGCCCATGATCAACTTGCGCGTCGAAGCGCTGTTCAGGCGGTCGCGCCATGCACGGCGGGTGTTGCGGCTGAGCTCGTCGGTGCCCTCGGGCACATCAATGTTCGATATATCGGTCATCGGCACCGAAGCTCCTGCGCCTTCGACCTGCTCGACGCACTCTTTGCTCATTCCACTCCCCCGAAACAGCCTGGAAACAATTCGGCTTACCTTACCACGGCGAAGGCACCAGCCGGAGGCTTGTCCGCTTATCGGTAGGACAATTCCGCAGGCGTCTTTCCATAGCTCGGTACCGCAATGGCCTTGCATTATGCGACAGTCAAATCGCGGCAGCAGGCTCTTTTGAAATGGATATGACAAAGCCCCCGAATTCCACAATGCAAGGGTTGATTTCCGATCTCAGCCGAACACATTGAGCAAATAGGCCGTTCCCGCACCTAGCCGAACGCCCCCGCGGCCCCTCCCGGGGCCCGGGGGGCGCCGTTTTCCCAGTTGAAGGAACGGTGGAGATGTGTTTCGATGGGTCCGGTGGCCATGCTCCGCCCGCCGCCCGGCACCTCTTCCCAGACTCAGCCGGACGGTCGGTCCGTCTATTCCGTTTTCCCTTAGGCTAGGACAGCGGGGCATCGCCCCTTTCCGCGCGCGCCCGCGCGATGAGCCCCGGCGTCAGGTCGAGTTCCCCGATGGGCACGTCCCCCACGCCGTAGGCGTCCAGCAGCGCCGCCGCGTCCTCCCCGAGCATCGCCCTGAAGGCGCGCGCGGGCGTCGCGAAGCCGAGCGCGCCGCGGGGCTCGGAGTTCACGTGCGACATGGCCAGCGACAGGTCCGCCGGGGCCAGCCGGTCGAACCTGAGGCCGCGGCCCTTGGGGGCTGCTCGAAGCAAAAACGAACGATCCCACGGACCTCGCGCGCGCTGTCGAGCTCATCGAGATCGGCGGGGGCATCGACGCGTGTCGTGATCTCGCACTCAAGCTCGCGCAAGAGGCGCAAGACACCAGCCGTGCGCTCGCCGAGAACGGCGTCATTTCGCACAACGCCGCTGACCTGCTCTGCTCCATGGCCGATTTCTTCATCAATCGGAGCGTATAGCGGAGTCGCAAGCGCGTAAACCCTCGAAACCTCCCCCAGCAGTGCATTTTGCTCGCGTTTCCGCAAGATTTCGATTTCAGAATGCACATGTTGGGGAGGTTTTGGATTGCTGTGGCGACCGGCGGTCCGATGTAGCCGCAAAAGGCCCATCAGCCGCCGTACATCCTCGCCGGCCGCCTCAGCTCGCCTTGGCACGCAGGCGACGATACAGCAAGCCGCCCAACGCCACGCACAGCAGTGACACGGCAGCGACGACACCAACCACCAGCCAGTTTCCGCTGCCCGCAGCGGATGCCGCGGCCGTCGAAGTCACAATGGAGGGAATGCGCCCAAACGTTGCGATGAGCACCACGGGGGCGAAGCGCATCTTGGTGAGGCCGGCGAAATACGTCAAGAAGTCCTTCGGGGTTCCCGGGATCAAGAAAATCACCAGCATGACCAGCTCGAGTCGCTTCGCATTATTGAGCCACGAAAACCGGTCGAGAAGGCTGCGGTCGAAGAAGAGGCCAACCAGGCTCCAGCCCCATCGACGCGTCGCCCAATAAATCGCCGACGTCGCCAGCCCCGAGGCGACGAGACACAGCGCCGTCCCCTCCCAGAAGCCAAACGCGTAACCACTCGCCAGCTCCACAGGCTCGCCGGGCAAAAAGGCCAAGAAGATCTGGGTGACGTTGATTCCAAGCATGACGAGACGACTTATCACGCTATGGTCGGCGACGAACGACCGAACCGCCTGAGGGTCTGCAAGCCATGCCAAGATCCCCGGAAGGTATTCCCAGCATGCAGTCGCGAGGATCGCGACCGAGGCTGCAAGCGCCAAAAGCACGCGACGGCGCAGGATTCGACGGCGGGCATCGAGACCATCGTCCTCTGCGACGGCCTCGGCCGACATTGCCGCAGCGGTCGCGAATGAGGGGGCGTTTGCGGTCCGCGCGCCGGCAGAAGAGGCGTCGTCCAGCGCGTCATGAGCGCCCGCGACTCGATTGCGAAGCTCGCTCAAGGCGCTTACGTCAAGACGGCGAGCGGCGCCCCCGCAAGAAACCTGACCGGAATACCCTTCGGCTTCGGGCTGCATCCTCATCATCGCGTTACCTCCTTGTGTACCTGACAGGGACAGTTTCGCAACTTGGTGTCTATGTTTTGTCTACCAGCAATGACAATTCAGTAAGCCTTACGTTAAGGTAAGCCATTCTTAAGGTAAGAGCAGGTAACTGGTTCGCCGACGGTTCGATGAGCCCGGCGACGCCCGCCCGCGTAGCGCGCGAGCCCTCGTCACAATTCCCCTGTTTCGTCCCCATCGCCGCCCATGCTAAACGTCGCCGTCACACGTGCCCCGCCGGTCGAACCATTCCCTAACTCAAGCGCTCCCCCGTGTAAACCGCACAAAATGCTCGACACATTCAAGCCCAGCCCAAAATGCTCGGCAGATTTGTTCTCGCTAAAGAACGGATCGCACCCGCGCCGCAGGGCTTCGGGCGTAAAGCCCGGACCATCATCGGCAACGCTCAGGGCCAACCTGCCCTCTCGAACAGAAATCTCAACCTCGATGACGCCCTTCGCGTGGCCGCACGCATTGCTCAAGAGGTTGTCGAGAACCTCTTCGACCAGGGGTAGATCGATGTGGGTCATGTCGGGACGGGCGCCATCTTCACCCTCGTCGATTGCAACCCTCAACGCGAGCCCTTCCCCGCGCGCCGCAACAACCTCGTTCGCATGCGACTCGAGCTCATCCACAAGGGACCGCGGCGTCAGCGGCTTGCGGTCTACAGGTCGATCTTCGAGCTTGCTCAGCCCTCCCATCTCCGTTGCGTACCGCTCCAAACGCACCATCTGGGCCGACAGGGCATCCAACGAACCAATATCGAGCTCATCGCCGCGACGCAGGCGCATCTGCGCCATCTCGATCGTCCCCTTGAGCACCGTGATCGGCGTTCGGAGGTCGTGCGCAAACGCCGCATTGAGCTGACGCCGCCCTTCGGCGGTGCGCCACAGCTCGCGCTGGGCATCGAGCAGCGACGCCCTCATATTCTCCAGCGTCTCGGACAGGCGACCAAGTTCTTTGCCCCGCACGCGCTCGATCGAGAAATCCAAATCCTGACCGGCGATGCGCCCCGCGGCGCTCGCCAGCTCCCCCAAGGGCCCGGCGATGTGAACGCGGTAGAAGTGCTTGAACGTGAGCCAACCCAGGCCGCCGTACGCCAAAACGGGCACAAGCCCCGTCGCAAGCGTGAGGACCCAGGGCATCGGACCATCGGGAGGCGGTGAAGCCGCATAATAGGCAGTGTTCGAGACGAGCCCTTCGCCAAACGTCTCCTCAAGATCGGCTCCCGTCATGTTTTCAAACAGCTCCACGCTCTGCGCGCGGCCCGCGCGGCTCAACGCGTCATAGCGGGCGAGGTTCTCCGCCGGAATCGTGCTGTTCACCTCGAGGATCTCCTCCTGCGGATAACCCTCGTTGTAATTGAGCCCCCAGTCGTAGAGGTGCACCTGGCCGCTACGAACCATGTCGACGGTCGCGTACAGCGTGCTGATGGTGCGCCCGCCCTCCGGCACGTAATCGCTACCAGTCCCCCAATCGCCCGTCGCAATGAAGACCGCGTACGGCCCATCGCCTGGCAAGTTGAGCTCGGATGCGGGAAGCAGCTGCTGAGAGGTGGGGTCGTAGATGTATGGGCCCGAATCGATCACGCCGTGCTCGGTCAAACCGTTATCGAGCGTCACCTCAAGTTCGTAATATCCATTATTCCAAGCCGCGAGCACCTCGATGGCACTCAGCGCAAGCACCGTGGCCACAACAAGATAGGCGACCAGATACGCCGTGAAGATCACGCCCAACGGCCGCAGGCTCCACCAGGTACGCAGGCGCTCTTTTCGCGGCAGGCGTTTCAGCCGCTCGCGCTCAAGCTCGCGGGCCGCGCGTCGCTCGGCGCGGCGAGCTGCGCGGCGGTCGCGCCTGCGGACAGAACCGCCATTGTCCCGACAACCGTCCTCGCAAGCGACAACTCGGCCGTCTTCGTGAGGCGCATGGCGCCCGCGTGGGCCCTTACCAAAACCCGTCACTTTGCCACCCACTTGTAGCCCACGCCCCATACCGTTGCGATCGGATCGTCCGCGATCCCCGCCGACGTAAACTTGTTGCGAATGCGGCGAATGTGCTCGCGCACCTGCGACGGGTCACCCGCGGCGTCCCATCCCCACACACGCTCGTAAATCACATCGCGGTCAAACACCTGGCCAGGGCGCTTGCTCAACAGGGCGATGATGTCGAACTCGAGCTTGGTCAAGTCGACGGTCACCGCGTTCGAATCGCCCCCGGCGGACGAATCCCGATTACCGCCCGCACCGTGAACCTCAACGATGCGCTGAGCGTAATCGATGGTCATCTCGCCAAAAAAGCGGACGGCGCCGTCGCTTTGCCGATCGCGAGCCCTTCCCTCGCGCGCCATGTGCGCCGCCACGCGACGACCCAGAACCTCGAGAGAAAAAGGCTTGAGCACGTAGTCGTCGGCGCCCGCCGCAAAACCATCAAGCTGGTCCATATCCTCAACGCGCGCCGTTAGAAAGATGATCGGGCAGCTCACATGCTCCCGCACGCGGCGACAGACCTCGAAGCCGTCCATCCCCGGCATGTTTACATCGAGCAGCATGATATCGGGGGCGGGGCCAGAAGAAGCCGCCGCCAGGGCCGACGGCCCGTCATGGGCAACCGAAACCTCGTAGCCCTCCATGCGGAAAAACTCCGCGAGCATATTTGCGATATCAACCTCATCATCTACGACCAGCATGTTCATGGTCGGCCCCCATACTACTCAAACAACGGCACACGCCTCGTGCAATCGTGCGCAAGACGGCGAAGCCAGCACATACTTCCCTGAAACCTTGCCACAAACCTGTCTACGCTTTGTCGATAATTTGACCGCAAACGGTCACCTGCAGGCGGCGAGCGGCTTTTTCTCACCAGACCACAATGCAAGCGATTTTTAAAAATGTTCTTGCCACCGAGTTCAGGCTCCGTTATATTATCCCTTGCGCACTTGCGCACCCTTGATCGGGCGTTTAGCTCAGGGGGAGAGCGCTTCCCTGACACGGAAGAGGTCAGAAGTTCAAATCTTCTAACGCCCACCAAATGTTCACAGCTCAGAGGCTATGTCTCTGGGCTGTTTTGTTTTATGTCGCCAAATCCGCTGGCAGCTCCAACCATCATCGCAACGTAGCATCAATTCACCTGACGAATGGCTGCCAAATAAATTCAATACCCCAACATCAACAATAGCCAGGCACAAAACTGCGCCGCAAACTGCTCCAACCGCTCAAACAACCACCCTGCCCATGCACAAAACCGCGTCAGCAACCCAAGTGCCTATCCCGGCTGACTCCGCAGTCAATCAAAACCGCCCCAATAGCCACCGAGGCCGAGACCAACGCGTCTCGAACCCATCCGAACCGCAACTTCTCAGCAAAACGCCGCGATGTCTGCGCTCTGCGGTATCCTTGAGCCACTTGCACCTGCAGCACCAAGGAGCCGCCATGCGCACCGAGCTCGATGTTCCCTTTTCGCACAAAGAAGAAGCCAAGGCGCTGGGCGCCAAATGGGACCGAACCAAGAAGATCTGGTATGTACCTAGCGGCGTCAACCCCGAACCCTTTGCCGAGTGGCTGCCCGGTGTTGACCGATCCGACCTCTCGGCGCCGTATATATATCTAGTACTGGGCAAGCGCGAGTACTGGAAGTGTCACAAAGAGACCTCGGTCGCGGCCTTCGGCATTCCCTATCGAACCGATAACGACGAGAGCATCGCCATCGCGCACGCGCCCAACGAAGCCGGGCACATTGCCATCGACACGGCCAACGCCAACGCACTCGCCATCGTGCCCGCTCTTGGCTGCGCACCGGGCGAGATCCGCGACTACCTTCATAAGCGCTGCGGCTACAAGCCCGTGGGCGCGCGAGCCTCCAAAGCCCCGTCACTCGGCAACACGTGCACCAGTTGCGATGCGCTGCAAGGCAGCCGCTATCTGTTCGAGGAGCCCTCATCCCCGTTTGCCCTCACTGCCATCAACAAGCTGCCGGCACTGGAGTTTGTGCGCGTCGAAGTTGCCGGCGTCTTTGGCGTCCCGGCCGCGCGTACCGACTTTGACCAGGCGCTCTTTACCTGGGCACGCGACCATCACGCCGAGTTCCACAAGCAGCTCGGTGAGGGGATTTATTTGTAGAGGCAAAAGACACTCACAGCCAACTCCTCCGCATCACCTGTCCCTCGTCGCCGGCGTCGTACACGATATCGAGGCCACAAACAGGGCATTTCTCCGGATACACCGGCATATGAACGCCTGTACGTTTCCTCACTTCGTCGCTGAATCTGTCACGTGCATCGATGAACCGAATGTCGAGACACGGTATTTGCGAGCCGCAGCAAGGGCAGGTGACGACAAACGACCCGCAATCAACCTCTACGCTCGGAAACATATTGTTGTCTATAAGGGCACACGGCAGTTTTCCGTACTTCCCCATCGCAATATCGCCTCGCCAGCTCATACACGCTCCCCTCTCGCTATACAAATCAGGAAGAGCATGCACCAGCAGGTGGGCGCGATATTGCATCGCCACGCGATCCGATCAAACAACACGATCGTCAAAGAATGCCAAAGCCAAATACGCTAATACGGCAGAAGCCCCGCCTTTTCACGCTTCTTTTCCGAGCGATCGAACTCAATGCGATGGGCCTCAAGAAACACCGTATTGGGTCGCCACTGACGCTCATTCGGCTGCCTTAGCGTCGCACCCGCAAAGGAAACGTAGTCGGTCTTATCCAGCAGGTACGATCCGCACAGCCGATATTCGCCGCAAACAGGCTCAAACGAAATCAGGTGAGCATCAAATAGGGAATGAAGATCGCGCCGAAGCAGAATGCCGTTGCTGGCAACCTGCGATTTGGGTCCCGAGTAATTCTCGATATGTGCAGCTTCCAGAGCTTCGCTGACGCCACAGTCCGACACCGCGCAACGGCCATCATAGGCGGCAACGAGCTGCTTGCGGAACCATTGCTGCCCCAATCGCTCGCGCCTTAACGCATAGCGGACCTTTTCGTCGTCGGTCGTACCCTGTCCGGCAAACTCAATATCGACGGGCATGTGCTTCAGATAACTCATGTCGGACGCAAAACGAGGGTCCGGTCCGCCTTTATGAACAGGACCGTGCAGAACAAACCATCCGTTTTCGGGCTCGAACCGTTCAACAAACGCAAGGCCGAGCACCTTGTAGCCCACCTCGGTTGCAAATATGACTCCGACTGGAACGCCACATTCCATGCAGTTGAGCATTTTACGGTTGTAATTCTGGTCTCGAAAACCAACGGTACCCGGCGCTTGAACCGAGTACTTAATGACCCACGTACCATCGTCCAAATAGAGCGGAGGCACATCGGTATAGAAGCTCTTTTTAGAGTTATGGACCGAAAGCGCAAAGATCTTATTGGGATCTTGCTTCACCCGATCCTGGCCCGGCCAGAAGATCCCTGAATCCCGCGTTACGGGAAAGAAGTCCGAGCCAATTCTCAAACGATACTGATACTGAGGGCTATCTTCCTTGGTGTGGTGCGGAAGGCTGGTCCAAACGCCGCCGCGCTGTTCCTCACCCAGAAACCACTCCCATGCCTCAACGTATTCGGAAGGCACGAGACTGCAGGCGCGGTCATAGCTTGGTCCATCCATCAACGGAACAGCAAGGTCAATGTCGTTCATCGCCAGCACCTACAACCATACGAACGCGAATCATGCCCCTCAATAATATGGCCGAGAGTCAATTATTACGAGGTCTCATTCCGCGATCGGCACGTCGTTGATGCTCTCGGTTTGCCGCTGGCGCGCTTGTACCCCGCTGTCCCACTTCCCTGTATACTGATGTAGCACGTGTTTCATCCGGGCTTGTTGGACCGGGTCGTTCATGGGAGGGCCTTATAGCTGCTTCGAATCCGCCTAAGGGGAGCGTTTCTTCTTCGTCCATCAAGCCGGTTACACGCAAGGCCGTGCGCTGCCAGCGCGAGGTCGCCTGGCTTGTCACGCAGGCAGCAGGCAGACTCGTGGCGAGCACGGAGGACGTCAATGCTCCCACACCGAGCTTTGTGCTGGCAGCGGCGCTGGATCGAGTACGCCAGCTGGAACTCGTCGCACAAGAAGACGGCAGCCATCTTGGCTACCAGGACGCTATGGCGCCCGACCTGTTGACCTTTTGTCGCATGACCAAATTGCCCGCCGCACCCAATGCGCTTTCGGACGCAGGCTACATGTTTACGCTTTCGGGCGCGGACCTTATCCGCGACATCTATGCATACTGCAGCGAGCTCGCCGAGCGCAGCGTCTTTGGCACGGCTGAAGTCAAACCGGGATATGTCATCAAGCTGGTTCTTAGGCTGTTCTTGATGGACGGGTTCGGGGCCATGCCGGCGTAAGCCGAGTCTTTAGCATCACCGTCGACTGGGCAACAACCGCTTTACCTTAATGGACGCCAATCGAGAGTCGATTATTGGGTCGCCTCGTCCACTAACGCATCTATCCCACGCGCTCCGACAGTCGATACTTGCGGTTGCGGCTCGTCGCCGGCGCCGTGGGCTCAAGCTCGCCTTGAGCAATGAGCGCGTTGACGCGCGACCTAACCTGGGAAATTGTGAGCCCTGTGTGCTCTGCCAGCTCGCGCGTCCCCAGCTCGCCGTAGTGTTTGAGTGCCGTCACAATTAAGCCCCCGCCATGATCGACCGGCTCGATCTTTGAACGGTAAAGTACGACCTTGAACCGATCGAATCCCGGGCAGAACAGGGGCTCGGCCAGACCATGCGCGCGCATGGCATCGATCATCATCGGGATGCCCGAGCCATTGCCCTCAGCCGGCGAACCTGCGCCATCCGGCAGCGGGACAATCGACATGAGCTTCACAAGCGTCGCGTTACGGCATCGGGAGCTGCCGTCAAACAAGTTCTCGCGAGTCTTTCCCCCGTAAAGGCCGCCAGGATTCGTCACCTCGACACGATCATCAAAGACGTCGACGGCAATCGATTGTCCACAGAACCGATCCCCGTATTCTCGATGGATTACGGCGTTGGCGATTGCCTCGCGCAGAACCTCCTCGGGAATCTCAAGCGAGTCGACACGCGAGACGCCTTGGACGGTCGAGGTTCGCCGCAAATTCTTGGCGACGGCTGCGACGGCATCCGAGATCATCTCGCCCAACGTTCCCTCACAGATTGTGCGGTCCATGAACCTCAGCGACCCCGCCATGCCCTTCTGAGTTCCCGCATGGACAGCCACGTCAATGAAGAGCTTGGGATAGAACTGCTGAGGGTAGGTGCCCACAACTAGGAGTCCAGCCTTGGTGACATTGCCCTGGGAATCAAGGATATTTAGGCGCTCCAGCTTCGTTTGTTTGTCCGGCGCGCCGCGCATTGCCCGGGGCGTCAACGAGAAAGCCCGATCTATCGTACGGTCGACCAGCGTCTCGTCGAGATCGTCCGCGCCCGCACCCGCCACCGCGTCGCGATCGCTCGGAGTCGCTCGACCGTATGACGCCAATGCGAGCACCTCGGTCGATGAAAGCGGCACATCTTTGTCATCGATGCGCTTGTAGCTGCCGCCCTGGGCGCCCCGCTCTATGACATAGCAGGGCTTGCTCGACGGATCGAGCTCCTCAATCGTAATGACGAGAACGATTACGCCCTGAAGCTCCACTCGCTCGATCGTGTATTTGGGCGGATTGGCCAGCTTTCCTCGACCGCCCGCATCACCCATGCCTGACACAAATTGGTTGAGCACTTTCTCGGTCTCGAAGTTCTCAACCGGGACAAAACCTGCGCGCTCACTCACTCCGAGCACGATGATTCCGCCGGCAGTGTTCGCGAATGCGCTCACCGTTTCCCACACGTCGCGGGAAAGCGTCGTGGCGCTCTCCTTCACTTCGACGTTAAGATCATCCGAGCCCATACGCCTTAAAGACTCAAGCAGACCGGTCAGCTCGTTTTCGTTCATCTGCACGTCCTTTCGCTCGGTCCTGCGGAGAATGCCGCGGATAGATTTCCCTCGTCTCTCAGTTATCTCTCGTAATTATCTCTCATTTATCTCTCTATCTCTCGGCTTAGAGATAAGAGATAGATAGAGATGAAATGTCTACCATTTGCTTCATTTATACATATTTTTGCTGGTAGAACAATCGGTATTGAGACAATACCATGATTGCCTGTCTCTTTGCTGCTCAGTTATCTCTCATATTTATCTCTCACCTTTCTGTTATCTCTCGTATTAGAGACGAATGAGATATGAGAGATGTGTGGGCGGCGGATGAGCGTGGATTTTGGACGGTCGGGAAATGAGGGTGGGTATTTGGACGGTTTTTGGGCGTTTTGAGGCTGATTCCGTCCGAAAATCCACTCTCATTCGATAGGCGTCCAAATTTCCACGCTCGCGCGGCGGTCACGCGGGGCCTTTACCCAATCCGCCGGTATCGCCTTCAGTTCGCTGCAGAACCGCGGCCCCATATGGGTATACTCTCGAGGATTCGACTCGATTCGCCCCCGCTGGGGCGTCAAAGGAGGCTGCATATGCCCACCACCTCAACCGACTCGCGCGCCGCTGCCGCCGCGCTGCTGGCACCCGGTACCACCTGCCACGGTTTTGCCGTCGAGCGCTGCGAGACCGTGCCCGAGCTCGACTCGGATGCCTACGTGCTTCGCCACACCGCCTCGGGCGCTCGCCTGCTGTACCTGGCGTGCGACGACGAAAACAAGGCTTTTGCCATTGGCTTTAAGACGCCGCCGGCCGATTCCACCGGTGTGTTCCATATTCTTGAGCACTCGGTGCTGTGCGGGTCGGCCAAGTTTCCCGTCAAGGAGCCGTTTGTCGACCTGATCAAGAGCTCCATGCAGACGTTCCTCAACGCCATGACCTACCCCGACAAGACCATCTACCCCGTTGCCACCACCAACGAGCAGGATTTGTACAACCTGATGGACGTGTACCTGGACGCGGTGTTCAACCCGGCCATCTATACCAAACCCACCATTTTTGAGCAGGAGGGCTGGCACTACGAGCTGGACCTGCCGGAGGGCGCCGAAGGCGAGGGCGACGCCGCGAGCCTGCGCGAGGGCACGCTGCGCTATAACGGCGTGGTGTTCAACGAGATGAAGGGCGCGCTGTCCGACCCCATGAGCGTGCTGGACGACGCCGTCAACGCCGCGCTCTATCCCGACACCGCCTATGCGCACGAGAGCGGCGGCGACCCGCGCGCGATTCCCGCGCTCACCTACGAGCAGTTCCTGGACACGCATGCGCGCCACTACAATCCTTCCAACTCCTACATCACGCTCTACGGCGACCTGGACGTGGACCGCGCACTGGCCTTTTTGGACGAGCGCTATCTGTCGCAGCCGAGCGCCGCGAGCCGCCGCATGGACGCAGCCGTTGCCGCCGGCGAGGACCCGTCCACGCTGGCACCCAATCCGCTGGGCGTGCAGGCGCCCGTGACCTGCGAGTACAAGCGCGTCGAGATGGCCACTACACCCGAGAACGCCCTGGTAGGCCTAGGCCTGGTGCTGGGCAGCGCGCTCGACCGCAAACGCACGATCGCGGCGGATATCCTGTTTGAGGCACTGCTGGGCTCCAACGAAGCGCCGGTTAAGAAAGCCATTCTGTCCGCCGGCCTGGGCGGCAACGTGGTGAGCTACACCGCGGCCGAGAGTCTGCAGCCCTACGAGCTCATCATGCTGCAAAACGCGCAGCCCGGCGTGGCGCGCGAGCTGCGCCGCGTGTTCCAGGGCGCCTGCCGCGACCTATGCGAGCATGGCGTTCCGCGCGAGCGCCTGGAAGCCATCATCAGCAGCAACGAATACGACCTGCGCCAGCGCGACTACGGTATCGCCGACGGCGTGGCCATTGCGTGCGATGCGCTGAGCACCTGGCTCTACGATGACAACGCCGCGACGCTGGCGCTCAAGTACGGCCCGGTGTACGAGGAGCTGCGTGGCGAGCTGGACGGCAACTATTTTGAGGACCTGCTGCGCGAGCTGGTGCTGGAAAACGATCACATGGCGCTGGTCGAGCTGGTGCCGGTGGACGCCGCCGAGGGTTCGGAGGGTGCCGAGGCCGCCGAGCTGGCAGCCAAGCGCGATGCCATGACCGATGCCGAGCTGGCCGACGTGGTCGAGCGCACGGCCGCGCTGCGTGCCGCGCAGGAGGCCGAAGACACGCCCGAGGCCAAGGCCACGCTGCCGCGCCTGCGCGTGTCCGACATTGGCGAGGCGCGCCCCGAGCCGCCGCTGGTCGTGGACACCACTGCGCCCATTCCCTGTCTGCGCCACGGCATCCCCACCAACCGTCTGGCCTACGCCATGCAGTATTTCGACCTGAGCTGCGTCGCGTTTGAGGATCTGCCCTATGTGACGCTGCTCTGCCGCCTGCTCAAGCAGCTGCCCACACGCGAGCATTCGGCCGAGGAGCTCGACAATTTACTTGCCGGCAAGCTGGGCTTTTTGAGCTTTACGACCGAGGTCATGACCCAGCCCGACGTGGACGGCGTGCGCCCCTACTTGCTGGTGAGCGCCGGCGCCCTGTCCGAAAAGATCGACGCGCTGGCGAGCCTGCCGCGCGAGGTGTGGTCGAGCACATTGCTGGCGGACGCCGATGCCGACCGCGTGCGCGACGTGCTCACGCAGATTCGTATTGGGCTTGAGCAGGGCTTTATCAACAACGGCCACTCGGCGGCGCTCGGTCGCGCGATGAGCTACAGCTCGCCTTCGGCCGTGGTGCGTGAGCAGCTCTCGGGCGTAGACTTCTACCTGTTCCTGCGCGATTTGCTCGACCACTTTGACGAGCGCCTGGACGGCCTGCGTGCCAGGCTTGCCGAGCTGGCAGGCCGCATCTTTGCGGCCGACGGCTGCCTGGCGAGCTTTACCGGCAGCGATGAGGACTTTAACGCGTACTGGGCCGCCGCGGGCGACTTGGGGTTGAGCGCGGACGCTGGCGGCGGCGCTGCCGGCCGCGACGCGCTCGTGGTGCCGGTGCCGCGCGACCGCCACGAGGCCTTTGTCATCCCCAGCGACATCTGCTTTGCGGCAAGCGCATGCGACCCGCGCCGTCTGGGCATCGACGTGACGGGCGCCTGGGCGGTTGCCGCCAACGCGCTCTCCTACGATTACCTGTGGAACGAGATCCGCGTAAAGGGCGGCGCGTACGGCTGCGGATTCCGCGCGGCCGGCGAGCGCCAGGCGGCGTTCTACACCTACCGCGACCCGGCAATCGATCCCTCGTTTGAGCGCGTGGCGCGCGCGGGCGAATGGCTCGGCAACTTTGAGCCCGACGAGGCCGCCTTCGAGGGCTTTATCGTAAGCTGTGTGAGCGGCATGGACGCGCCGGTGAAGCCCTACGCGCTCACCAAACGCCGCAACACGACTTACCTGGCCGGCCTCGATCCCGACGCGCGCGAGAAGCGCCGCGCCCAGATACTTGCCGCCACGCCCGGTGAACTGCGCTCGCTCGGCGCCGATGTGACGCGCATCGCAGCCGAGTCGCCGACCTGCGTCTTTGGCGGTCGAGACGTCATCGCCAAGAGCAACGCCGGCTTTAACGTCATCGACCTGCTGGGCTAGCCACAGCAAGCAAAACCACCACAAAGGGGACAGGCACCTTTGCGGCGGCTTCGACATTTGCCCAGATAAAACCTGCCAAAATAAACCTGTCCCTTTTTGGTAGGTTTGGGAGAGGGAGCTGGGATGGATAAGGCTGAGTTGCGACGGGCGGTGATTTCCCGGCGCGATGCTCTTGATTTGGATGTGCGTGCGGCAAAGTCCGCCGTTATCTGTACGCGGCTGGTTGAGCTGTTGGATCGCTCGGATGCCGCGGTGCCGCACACCGTTGCCATCTATGCCGCGATGGGTTCCGAGGTCAACCCTGCCGCGTTTGCCGCTGCGGTCGCCGCGCGCGGCTGGCGCGTGGCCTATCCGTGCATGCTCTCGGCAATTGATGCCGCAGCTTGTGGCCAGCGCATGTGTATGCGAGCAGTTGCCGCCGACGATGCGTTCGCGGCTCCGTTTATCGCCCACCCCGCGCGGGCCTTCGCGGCCACGGACATCGACAGCGGCCGCTTCCCCATCGTGCCTGCCGAAGCACTCGACATGATTGTTGTGCCGCTCGTGGCCTTCGATCAAACCGGCGCGCGTCTGGGCTACGGCGGCGGTTGCTACGACCGCTACCTGCCCATGCTCTCACCCGCATGCCAAATCATCGGCATCGCCTTTGACGAACAACGCATCAACCACGTCCCCACCGATGCCCACGACCTGCCGCTGCCCGACATCATCAGCGCCTAATCGCCGCCACATCAGCCACGGCTACAGCAGTACCATCGCAGTCTAGTGCTCCTCGCCGGCGCGGGCTAGGTCGTAGGGCGTAGTCTGGTAGACGTAGTAGTTGAGCCAGTTGGTATAGAGCAGCTGAGCCTGGCTGCGCCAGACGTTGCGCGGCTCGGTCGTGGGGTCGTCGTTCGGGAAGTAATGCGCCGGCACTTGAGGGTTGAGTCCGCGCTTCACGTCGCGCTCGTACTCCAGACGCAGCGTGTCGGTATCGTACTCGGGGTGACCAAAGACAAAGAAGCGGCGGCTGTCAGTCGACTTGACGATGTACAGGCCCACCTCGTCGGACACGGCAACGACCTCGAGCTGCGGCTCGGCTTCCACGTCCTCGCGGCGCACATCGGTATTGCGCGAATGCACGGCATAGAAACGGTCGTCAAAGCCGCGGACCAGCGGACTCTGCGGCTTCACCAGATAATGCTCAAAGACGCCGCTCGCCTTTGCCGGCAGGTCGCACTTCTGAATACCGTAATGATGGTAGAGCCCCGCCTGCGCGCCCCAGCAAATGTGCAGCGTAGAGTGCACGTGCGTGGTGGACCAATCCATAATCTGACAGAGTTCGGGCCAGTAGTCGACCTCCTCGAACGGCATCTGCTCCACCGGCGCGCCCGTGATGATCAGGCCGTCGTAGTGGATATCGCGGATGTCGTCGAACGTGCGGTAGAACGTCTCCAGGTGGCCGGCGCTCACGTGCGTGGCCTCGTGCGTCTTGGTGCGCAGCAGGTCCACCTCCACCTGCAGCGGCGTGTTGGAGAGCTTGCGCATGATCTGCGTCTCGGTGGCGATTTTGGTGGGCATGAGGTTGAGGATGAGCACGCGCAGCGGACGGATGTCCTGGTGCAGCGCGCGGTACTCGGTCATGACAAAGATGTTCTCACTCTCGAGCTGCGCGGCGGCAGGGAGGGCGTCGGGAATGCGAATGGGCATGGAAGCTCCTAACGAGTCAGTTGCAGCTATGGTACAACGAGCGACCCCATCCGCGCGAGCACATCGCCCAGCGGTTGATTTTCGGGTAGGTCCCAAAAATCTACCCTCCAACGCTGCAAAAGTAGAAATTAAGGCATGTCCCAAAAATCTACTGCACTTTAGTCTAGCAAAGTGGCAACAGGACGCTACAATGGTTCGACGCGAAAAACTCGGCCGGAAGGATACGTATATGTACCAGACGCGTAAGATCGGTGTGGTCGGCCAGGGCCACGTAGGAGCACATGTCGCCAACAGCCTGCTTATGCAGGGCATTGCCGACGAGCTGTACCTGTGCGATATCAACGAGGCCAAGGTGACGTCCGAGGTCCAGGACCTGCGCGACTCCCTTTCGTTTGTCCCGTACAACACCAAGATCGTCAACTGCTACGACCACTACGAGGAGCTGGCCTGCTGCGACGTCATCGTCAATGCCGCCGGCAAGGTCGCGCTGGCCGCTGGCAGCCGCGACGGCGAGCTGTTCTTTACCACCGACGCCGCGCGCACCTTTGCCAAGCGCATCGTCGACGCCGGCTTTGACGGCATCTTCGTCTCCATCTCCAACCCCTGCGACGTCGTGTGCACCGAGCTGTGGCACCTGACCGGCTACGATCCCAAGAAGATCATCGGCTCGGGCTGCGGTCTGGACTCCGCCCGCCTGCGCACCGAGATCTCCAAGAAGATCGGCGTGAGCCCCAAGTCCATCGACGCCTACATGATCGGCGAGCACGGCTTTAGCCAGCTTGCCGCCTTTAAAGCCGCGACCATCGCCGGCAAGAGCCTCAACGAGCTTCAGGCCGAGAACCCCGACAAGTACGCCTTCGACCACATGGAGGTCGAGGAGCTCGCGCGCAAGGGCGGCTATGTGACCTACGCCGGCAAGCAGTGCACCGAGTACGCCGTCGCCAACTCCGCCGCGCGCGTCTGCGCCGCCGTTCTGCACAACGAGCACGCCGTGCTTTCGGCCTCTACGCTTATGACCGGCCAGTATGGCGAGGAAGGCATCTTTACCTCCCTGCCGTGCGTGATCGGTGCCGAGGGCGTCGAGGAGGTCTACACGCTCGACCTTTCCGAGCACGAGCTCGAAGGCTTCCACAAGAGCTGCCAGCACATCCGTGACAACATTGCCCAGCTCGACTGGTGGGATGCCGAGGCCTACGACGCCAAGTAGGTCGTCGGTTGACGCGATACCCCCCACGCATGGACGCAATGCAGAGCGGGCCGCGCCGGAAACCCACCGACGCGGCCCGCTTTTTACGCACGCTGTTCGCTTGCGAATCGAAGGTGAATACTTTTCCCGGCACCTAGTACTGCTCGACACCCATATAGCGACGAACCTCGGGGCTGTGGTCGAACACCTTGCCGCGGGCGGCGCGCAGCTCGCAGCTCATCGCGTAGAAGAAGATCGGCTCCAGGAACGAACGCACGCTGGCCGGCACCTCGTCCACGCCGTACTCGAGCGCATCGAGCACTATGACCGTTTCGGTATGCGTGTTGAGGAATGCGAGCGCGCGCTCCTCCATGGGACGGCACTCGCCCGATCCGAGCTGCACAAAGTAGAACACGCCGGGCTCGGTGGCCTCGAAGGGGCCGTGGAAGTACTCGCCGGAGTGGATGTAGCAGCAGTGCTGCCACTGCATCTCCATGAGCGAGCAGATGGCCATAGCGTAGGTCTGGCTAAAGTTGGGGCCGGAGCCCAGGATGTAGAAGAACTTGTGCTGCTGGCAGAGCTCGGCAAAGCGGTCGCCCAGCTCCGCGTTGACCTTCTCGCGGGCGGCGGGCAGCAGCGCGTCCATCTGCTTAAGGCCGGCATACATGTCGGCGAGCGCCTCGTAGCCTTCCTGCTGATCGAGCAGCTCGGCAGCCATCAGAACGCCGATGCCCTGCGGGACCTCGGCCTGCGACTCGCCCTTGCCCCACGGATAGACCCAGGTGGTCCACTTGCCGTTGTCGATCTTGGAGCCCGCATAGTCGGTCATAGCCACGACCTCGGCACCGGCAGCCAGCGCCATCTCGCAACCGTCGACGACCTCCTGCGTGTTGCCGCTGTGGCTGCAGGCGACGACGAGCGACTTCGGCCCCAGGCTCTTGGGGGCCATCAAGCAAAACTCGCGCGCGGTGTAGACCGTCGAGGCAAACGTGGTGGCCTCGCGCTTGAGCAGCTCGTTGGCCGGCATCAGGTCGATCATCGAACCGCCACAGGCGATCCAAAAGACGTTCTCGATCTTACCCTTGCGCTCGATAATTTCCTGAATCAGATCGTGTGCGTTCACCGTGACGCTCCTCCTTGTGTGGCGGCTTTGAACGACGACAGCTCGTACCTGCGATCGTTCTATGTTGTCCTATTTATAATATGCGAACTGTCACAGGTGAAGTCGTTTCAGCAAATTTGTTCTATATTGTTCTGTCTATGGGCGTTAGATGTCAAACAAGTAGCGCGAGCCCACGATCTTTTGGCGCCCGAGCAGCAGGGGCCGCCCGTCCGCATCGGTAAAGTACGCCTCCATATAGAAGAGCGGCTCGCCGACCGGCACCTCCAGCAGCGGGGCCGCCTGAGCATCGGCAAGCGCAATCTCCACGGTGCAGGGGTCGGACTTGAGCGGTGCGCGGCCCGAATGCTCGGCAACGAACGCAAAGATCGAGTTATCGGCGAGGTCCTTATCGGCCAACGTCTGCAGGTAGGGATGATCGGCCAGCACAAAGGCGTTGTTCTCGAGCATGACGGGCACGCCATCTGCCGTGCGCACGCGCTCGACCACGATAAGCTCGCAGCCGGGCTCCACGCCAAAAAAAGCCGCGTCCTCGCGCGTCGCCGCGACCACCGTGCGCGACACCAAGCGTGCTCCGGCCACCATGTCGTTGGCGGCGCAGCCCTCGGTAAAGCTCTGGACATCGCCTTTCTGGCGAATCTTGCGTTTGAGCTTGGGGGCGCACACAAAGGTGCCCCTCCCCTGTTGGCGGTTGAGATACCCCGCACGCGACAGCTCCTCAATGGCGCGGCGCACGGTAATGCGTCCCACGCCGTAGGACTTCGCAAGCTCCATCTCGGAAGGAATGCGCGAGCCGGGCGCGTACACGCCGCGCGCGATCTCGCCCTTTAGGTCGTCCATGACCTGCTGGTACAGCGGCACGGCGGACACGTCGGGACGCTCGGTTTTATCGTCAGTTGCCATCGTTACGCTCCATCTCGCGCATGCTCGGACTCAAACTCTTCAATCGCCGCCATAAACTGCTCGCCAAAGGCGTCTGCCTTTTTCTCGCCGATGCCGTTGACCTGGATAAGCTCGTCGCGCGTCTGCGGACGCAGGCGACACAGACCGCGCAGGGCCTTGTCGGAAAAGACCATGTACGGCGCCATCTCCAGCTCGGTCGAGATTTCCTTGCGCAGGGCACGCAGGCGCTCGAATAGCTCGGCATCGTCGCCCACGCGCGGGCGCTGATCCAGCTCGGCCTCCTCGCGCAGCAGATCCACCGCACGTCGAGCGCGGGCCGAGGCCTTGCGCTTGGACGCACGGCGCTTAACGGTAAAGGCAAACGCCTCCTCTTCGACCTCGCCGGCACGCGGACCCAGCCCCACAACCGGGTACTGCCCCTGCGAGGCGGCCAAATAACCGCGGCCGCACAACTGGCCGATGATGTCCTTGATGCGCCCGACCGATTCGCTCGACAGCTCGCCATAACCGCGATCCTCGTCCAGATGCATCTGGCGCACGCGCTCGGTGTTGCCGCCGTGAAGCACATCGGCGATGAGCGACTTGCCAAAGCGCATGGGCCGCGTGGCCACATAGCGCACGGTGGCGCGGGCCATATCGGTGACGTCCTCGACCTCGAACTGCGTAAGGCAGTTGCTGCAGTTGCCGCAGCCCTCGGCGTCATCCGAGGCGGTGCCGCCTACGGCCGCATGCTCGGCCGCAGCCTCGTCGCCAAAGTAACGCAGCATGTATTCGCGCAGGCAGCCGGTGGTATTGCAGTAGCCTTCCATCTGACTGAGCAGGCGATATCGATTCTGGAGCGCCCACGCGCGCTGCTCATCGTCGAGCGCCTCGTCGGCCGCATCGCCGCGGTCGATCAAAAAGCGGCGCATGCGAAAATCGTTGCCGTTCCACAGCAAGTAGCAGCTGGCCGGATCGCCATCGCGGCCGGCACGACCCGCCTCCTGATAGTAGGCCTCGATGCTCTCGGGCACGTTGTTATGGATGACGTAGCGCACGTTGGGCTTGTCAATGCCCATGCCAAAGGCGTTGGTGGCGACCATCACCTGAATATCGTCGTCGATAAAGGCGCGCTGGCTTTGGCGACGGGCGTCGTTGCCCATGCCGGCATGGTAGCGACCAACGCGAATGCCGCTGGGGCCCAGCGCCTCGGCAAGCTCGCCGGCGAGCGCATCGACGGTCTTGCGGGTCGAGCAATACACGATACCGCTCTCGCTCGAATGCGCGATCACATAGTCGCGCACCCACACGGCCTTGGCTTTGTCGCCCATCTCCTCGCAGCCAAAGTAGAGGTTCTTGCGATCGAAGCCCGTCACCGCGCACGCGGGGTTTTGCAGGCCGAGCATCTGCTGAATGTCCGCGCGCACGCGCTCGGTCGCCGTAGCGGTAAAGGCCGCCACGATGGGGCGCTGCGGCAGGGAATCGATGAACTCGCGAATCTGCAGGTAGGCGGGGCGGAAATCCTGGCCCCATTGACTCACGCAGTGGGCCTCGTCAATGGCCACGAGCGGCACGCCGATGCCGCCGTCCGCCGCGGCCTCCTGCGCAAAGGCCAAAAACCGTGGCTCGAGCAGGCGCTCGGGTGCTACGTACATAAGCTGGTAGCGACCCTCGCGCGCCCGCTTGAGCACGGTGTTTTGCTGGGCCGGGGTAAGGCTGGAGTTGAGATAGCTGGGGCGCGCACCCGCCGCGAGCAGCGCGCGGGTCTGGTCCTCCATAAGCGACAGCAGCGGGCTCACCACAAAGGTGATGCCAGGCAGCATGAGCGCGGGCACCTGGTAGCAAATGGACTTGCCGGCGCCCGTGGGCATAACGCCCAGCGCGTCGCGGCCGCCAAGGATCGCATCGACCATGCGGTCCTGCCCCGGGCGAAACGAGGTGTAGCCAAAATAGGCGCCGAGCGTGTCGAGCGCCATCTGCTGCATGCTATCGGTCATGGTTTCCTAACGTCAGAATCCTCTGCCGCCGATTATACGCCGCCACGCGGACCAGCGCCGAGCTGCCGCTAGCCACGAGCAACGCGTTCCGAAAGGACGAGAGTGGATTTTTGGACACCCGACGAACGAGAGTGGATAATCTCCCACTTTAAGGCCGCCACCGGACCTAAAACGGGAGATTATCCACTCTCGTTTTCTATCCCGAACTACATCACCATAACGTAGCGCGATCCCACGTAGTACTGCTTACCCATCAGGACCGGCTCGCCGTTGGGACCGGTAAAGCCGGCACGCAGGTTGAGCAGCGGATCGTGCGGAGCAATGCCCAGCTCGGCCGCCTGCTCGACGTTAGCTCGAACGGCCTCGACCGTGCGGTAGCCAACCGAGACAATCGGCGTTCCACCAACACGCTCGACCTCGGCAAAAATCGACTTGTCCTCAAGATCGGCCGTCAACAGCTCACGGTAGGCGTCAAACGGCACAAAGATATTCTCCTCAAATATGGGCTCGCCATCGGCCGTACGCACGCGCTTGATATGCAGCAGCAGCGCGTCCTTCTGCAGGCCAAAGAACTCCATCTCGTTTTGACGCGCCGGCACAATCTGGCGATCAACCACGTGCGCGCCGGCCTTCATGCCGTTGTCGGCACATAGCGCGGAAAACGTCTGCAGCGTCGAGGCATGGAACTGGCGGTTGATGTGCGGCGTGGAAACAAAGGTGCCGCGACCCTGTTGCTTAACCAGGTAGCCATCGGAGCACAGCTCCTCGACGGCGCGGCGCACCGTAATGCGGCTCACCTCGTACTGCTCGGCAAGCTCAAGCTCGGACGGGATGCGCTCCTTAGGTGCATAAACACCTTTCTCGATCGCTTCCTTGATCTCGTCGTAAATCTGCTGGTAAAGCGGTGCATTTTTGGGCGCTGGCATATCTGATCACTCTTATCAAAATATCGAAATAACTAATACGTATATAACGTCTTTTTATATGTTACCTCAGCTTGATAAAACGATACACCGCATACAGCAAATCTTTACTTGCCGTCGTCCTGCTGCAAGCTTTCCTGATCGTGCAGACGGGCCTGCCTGCTAGCCATGCGCGCGGGCTTGTCGGGATCGGGTACGGCCGTAGGCATGGGCTCATCGACATGACCGCCCCACCAGCCGCCCACAAAGTTAAGCGTGTGGAACACATTGATCACGGCGCCGGGGTCGACGTCGCACACCAGCTTGACGATATCCTGGCTCTCGTAGGTCGAGACAACGGTGTGCAGCAGGTACATCTTTTCGCGGCTGTATCCGCCAATGACCTCGGCGCAGCTAATGCCGTGCTGAAAGTGATTGACATAGGCGGTCATGACCTCATCTGCCTCGCGCGTCGTGATCTGCAGCGTCACGCGGTCGTAGCGGCGATAGAAGCTGTCGATGGTCTTGGTCGAAATAAATTGAAACACAATGGAGTACGCCGCGTTGTCCCAGCCAAACATAAAGCCAAAGATCGCCAGGATAAAGCAGTTAAAACCAAAGATGACGCCCCAGATGGTCTTGCCCGTGTGGTTGGAGACCCACAGAGCGATAAAGTCGGTACCGCCGGTGGATGCGCCGGACTTAAGCGCGATGGCAGCGCCCAGGCCCGAGACCACGCCGCCAAAAATGATGAGCATGATCTTGTCGCCCAAAAACGGGGCGAAGTGAAAGATATTGAGGAACAACGACGAGAGCACAACTTGCATCATCGAGAAGATTACGAAGCGCTTGCTAATGCCGCTCCAGCATAGGAGCGCCACGGGGATGTTGAGCGCTAGCATGCCGAGCGAGATGTCGATGTGAACGCCGCCAAGCGAGGTAACGCGATCGAGCAGGACGGCGACGCCGGTGAGACCGCTCGGTAGCAGGTCGGCGGGCTGAATGAACGCCTGGATCAGAAATGTCTGAAGAATGGCGGAAATCGTGACCGCCACGGCAGTAATGGCGCGGCGGACGATGGTGAGGCGGCCGAGCACGAGCACGCGGTCCGTGAGCTGATCGATGGCGTTCGCCACGTAGGTTCCTTTCGAAGGCAGATGTAATTGTGGGGCATGCCGGCGATTGTAGCATGGAGCGCGAGTGGGCGCTTCAATTCACCCTCTCTCGACAACCAAAACGAGCCAGCAGCTCGCCAACCAAAGAGCCAAATTCTAAGTGAGTAGACTTTTTACGATCTGCCGAGCACACCAAAAACTGCCACCTCTGTGACCTGCGGTTTTACTAAGGCAGATGCGCTTTGCACTTGGCCTGAGCCAAAAAGTCTACTCACTTAGTCCGAGTCGAAGCCAAACGGATCAAATCGAAGCCGAAATGAGCCAATCCACCGCAAAAGACGTGCGAATCTGTACTACTCGTGGTGGATCGACGCTACAAAGCGGCCAAAATGTCGGCCAGGTTGTCGATGATGGTGTCGGCGGCGGACTGGTCCAGGTTGACGCCCTCGTGCGGACGCAGCGCCAGGACGCGGGCGCCGGAGCGCTTGCCGGCCTCAATGCCCATAGGCGAGTCCTCGATAACCAGGCACTCGGCCGGCTCAACACCCAACGCCTCCATGGCGCGCAAATAGATCTCGGGGTCGGGCTTAAACGCACTGCACTCATGGCCGCTGATGGTGTAGTCCAGCACGTCGGCGATACCGGCAATCTCCACCAGCTCGTCGATGAGCTCACGGTAGGACGAGCTCGCGATGGCACACTTCACGCCGCGCTCGTGCAGCTCACGCATCACCGGCTCCGTCTGCTCGTTGAGCAGCTCGGCATACGGAACGGGATGGACCGGGCTGTAGACCTGCTTGTACTCCACGCGCAGGCGCTCGCGCAGCTCAACATCGTCGGGCACCAGCGACTTCCAAATGGCGGGCTCGTTAGACCCCGAAAGATCGGGGATCTCGTCAAAGTGGAACCCTTTCTCTTCCATAAACGCCACGCGGCGACGATTGTAGAACCACTCGGTATCGACCAGCACGCCGTCCATATCAAACAGCACTGCCTTGATCATACGCATCTCCTCCCACTTGCCAAAAAGGGACAGGTTTATTTTGGTAGGTTTTATCTGGGGTTTTGCGGCGCGTGCGCACACGCCCTCCCCAGAGCAAAAAGGGGACGGGGCAAAACCCCATCCCCTCTCAATCAACCCGTAAGGTTAACTTACTTGTGATTAGTAGGAAAGCTTCCACATGTAGCGACGCATGGTCAGCGGGTGCTGACGGGCCTCGGCGATCTGGTTGCCGTACTCGCGCATAACGGCGAGGTGCAGCAGCGGGTTGAAGTAGGTGACGACGCTTGCCGGCACGGCGTCGGCCAGGCCGTAGTCCTTGGAGTCGATCAGAGCGACCTTGGCGCCCATGCGCTGCAGGAAGGTGAGGGCGCGAGCGTCCATCGGACGGGTAGCACCGTCGGACATGAAGAAGACGTAGGGCTTACCCTCGGTGGAAACCTCGAACGGGCCGTGGAAGTACTCGCCGGTGTTGTAAGCGGCGGCGTCAATCCACTGCATCTCGGTGAACAGGAAGGCGGCATGAGAATAAGCCATCTTCTCGGAGGCACCGGAGGCCATGAAGTAGATCATCTCGTCGTCCTTGAAGTCCTGGGCGAACTGCTTGGCGAGGCCCTTGGCGGACTGAGCGGCGTTCTCGCAGAGCTCAAAGACGTTGGTGAGGCCGGTGATCATGTCCTCGTAGTGGTCATAGCCCTCGGTCTGCTGAAGGATCTCGAGAGCAAGGGCGATGGCATAGCCGGGCTTCTCGCACTTGGCAGCATAGTTGGCGTGGAAGCCGTGAACGATGACGTGGTCGGCGTCGACGGTCAGAGCGGAGCCAGCCTTGTTGGTGAGGGAGACGACCGGGCAGTTGTGCTTCTTAGCGGTCTTGTTGGCCTCGACGGTCTCGGGCGTGGAGCCACCGAGGGAGCAGGTGATCACGAAGGTGTGCTCGTTGACCCAGGAAGGCGTGTCGTAGTTGAACTCGTTAGCGGTGAAGATCTGAACGTTCAGCTTGTCCGTGTTGTTGGCCAGGAAGTACTTGGCGGGGTAAAGATCGGACATAGAAGCACCGCAGCCGACGAAGGCGACGCTGTGGATCTCGTGGTTGGACAGGACGTCAGCGACGATCTGCTTAGGGAGGTTAAGGTCGATCTCGTACATCTGACACATTCCTTTCGAATTTTTGCGGCGTCACATTGCCGGACGCTCGCAGGGTTACCGTGGCTAGGACCGAGTCGCCGGCCCGTTGAGGATGCGACAAAGGGACTGTCCCTTTGACACATTTAGGGATGGAAGCCTGCCTGGGGTATGGGATGCCAGGCAGGCCCCCGGGGGAAAGCGGTTAGACGCTGGGTCGCGACTAGGCCAGGATGCCGACCGCGGAGAGGGCGATGCCGCCCACGATGGCGATCACGAGAAGCCAACCGGTGTTGACGTTCTTCTTGATGAGCCAGTACATAAGGCCGGTGAGGCCAAGGGAGATCATCTGGGGCATCATGCCGTCCAGGATGTCCTGGATAACGACGGTACCCTCAGCGAACTGCAGCGGGGTGGTGGCGCCGATCAGCGTAGCGATCATGCCGCCCACGGACATAAGACCCACGATGCCGCAGACATACATGAGCTTCTCCATGAGGTCGCCGCCCTGGAGCTTGCCCAGGTACTCGTGGCCACCCTGGTAGCCCATCTTGGCGGCGAACCAAGTGATCAGCACGGAGGGCACGATGGAGATGAGCATGGCCAGGATCGGGCCCATGATGGAGCCCTGCTGAGCCAGCTGAACGCCCAGGCCAAAGGCGATAACGCGGATGGTGCCCTGGAAGAAGGAGTCACCGATGCCGGAAAGCGGGCCCATGAGGGAGGTCTTGACCGCGTTAATCGAATCGGGATCGAAGTTCTCGGGATCCTTGGCGTACTCCTCCTCCATGGAGGCGGCGAGGCCTAGGACAAAAGCGCTCGTCTGCGGGGTGCAGTTGTAGAACGCCATGTGACGGTGGTAAGCCTCTTTCTTAGCAGCGAGCTGCTTGGGGTCGGACTCGTCCGGATAGAGGCGATCGAGCGTGGGGACCATGCCGTAGAGGAAGCCCATGTTCATCTGACGCTCGTAGTTCCAAGAGGCCTGGATGGCCCAGGAGCGCCAGAAGAACTGGCTGACCTTCTTGTTCAGGGACACGTCCTTGGTTGCGGTTGCCATAGTGTGTTCCTCCTTAGTCTTCGTCGTCTTCGAGCGGATCGTAGTCGGAATCGACACCGGCGGCTGCATGGGAGCCATTGAACTTGAAGCCCATGAAGACGATAGCCAGGCACACACCGATCAGAGCGACCGCGATGACGGACAGGTTGAGGTAGGCGGCGAGCAGGAAGCCGATGAACAGGAACGGGGTCATACCCTTCTTGATCATCATGGTGAGCAGCAGGGCCAGACCGTAGGCGGTCATGATCTTGGTCGAGACGTTCAGACCAGTGGACAGCCACTCGGGAACCATGTTGACGATGGCCTGGACCAGGTCGGTACCGACAAAGACGGCCAGGAAGATCGGCAGGAAGTACATGATGGCGTACAGACCGGAGCCGGCGCAGATGTGCATGCGGTAGGCGGTCTTGAACTTGCCGTTATCGATCGCGCTATCGGCCACATGGGTGAGGGCGGCGATGATGGAACGGAACACGATGCCGAGGAGCTGACCTAGGACGGCGACCGGGATGGCGATCGTCATGGCGGTCTCGGCGGAAGCATCGGTCAGGCACGCGAAGGCAGCTGCCACGATGCCGCCCAGGACCATATCGGGCGGAACGGCGGCGCCGACCTGCACCAGGCCCATGGACACGAGCTCGACGGCGGCACCGACGGCAAGGCCGGTGGGCACATCGCCCAGCAGCAGACCGACGAGCGTGGCGCCAACGAGGGGCTGCTCGAAGTTAAGACGACCGAGCAGGCGGGAGTCCCACATGCAGAACACGCCGACGAGGCCGACGAGCACCGCACTGATGAACGTATTCATACCCTTCTCCTTTCAGTCAGGCAAAAGCCTGGTTGATTACAGCTTGGCGTCGATGTCGACGCTCTGATACGTGGGGGTCTGCTGGACGTAGAGCTTGATGCCCATGTCGAGCAGCTGGTTGACGTCGGCCTTCTGGGTGGCGTCGAAGAAGACGGAGCTGTCCTTGCCGCCGACCTGATCGGCACCGTCGTGGTTGGCGGTGGCGCCCAGGTTGATGGCGTCGAGTTTGTAACCCTGGCAGAACTGCAGCATCTCGGCCGTGTTGCCAAAGACGAACATGACGCGCTCGCCGAGGGTGTTGAGCTTGTCCATCTTGGCGAGGGCACGCTCGACGGTGAAGACGTTCAGGCGCACGCCCTGGGGCTTGGCCAACTTTAGAGCACCCTTCTTGATGTCATCGTTGGCGGCAGCGTTGTCGACGACGATGATGCGCTCGGCCTGAACCTTGGTGGTCCAGGTAAAGACGACCTGGCCGTGCAGCAGACGGTAGTCAAGACGTGCGAGGACGATCTTGGCGGGACCGGAGCCGTGACGGGGCGCCTTGGCCTTCTTAGTGGGGGCCACGGCAGCCTCGATCGGCGCGTTGGGGTTGGTCAGACCGGTGCGGGCCTCGTTGATGAGGGCCGCGAGCTCGGCGCCCGTGACGGGGACGGGGCTCATAGCGAGCGTCAGTGCCAGCGGAATGTTGAAACCGCTGATCACCGTGAATGCTGCACCGTTGCGGGAAAGCTCGACCATGCTGTTGTTGACCGAGCTGCCGAGCATATCGGTCAGCACATAGACGGTGTCGTCCGCGTTGAACGTGGCGATCAGAGCGTCCACCTTATTGGTGATGGGCTCCTTGTCGTCACGAGCAAGCGACACGACGTGGACGTTCGACACGTCGCCGAGAACCATCTCGAGCGTGTCTTTGGCGCCTGCGGCCAGGCCGCCATGAGATGCGAGAATGATCTGATTCATCTTGCCTCCTCCTTTTCGTTATGGTCATTATAACGTCTTATACGTTGCGAATATTGATAATTATTATAAGAACCACTCACGGCCAAATATCGACCGTTCGCGGGTTTAACTGACTGGAAACGAAAGCGCCGTGGCTCGTTGGACAGTCCCGCTCAGTTACGTTCCCCAAGGGCTTACACTGCCTCTATCGCACGAAATACCAGGGGCTTTCCTGCACGGTGGGTTCCAGCGCGATGCCCGTGCGCTCCTTGAAGAGATCCATGTCCTGCGATTTCTCCGTCCACCACGCATTGGGCTTAAAGGTCATGCTCTCAATAACATGGCCGACAAAGGTAGTGTTGCGCAGCATGGTAAAATCCGTATTCATGATCACGATGGACACGAGCACCAAGACAATGCCCAATACTTTGATCGTGCCGGCGGGCTCCGCGTAGATACCAATGCCCAGCAGTACGGTGACGACTGTCTCGAATGACATTACGACGGGAACTTTCGACGTCTCGAGCCCCATGGATAGACCCTGCATATATAAGATGTAAGCCACGGCTGTGGGGATGAGTCCAAAGCCAAGGAACAGCAGCAGCAGCTGTGGCGACATTGCCACGGCGACATCCGGCCACGGAGCCGCGATAGCTGCCATAACCGCACCGCCAAAAACAAAGCCCCAAAACGTAACGGCCAGCGGGTGGACCGTCTTGGTTGCTATTCGGCTAAACACCGCGAGCGACGCACCACAAAGGCCCGCAATCACGCCCGACGTGACGCCCCAAACCGAAAAATGGAAACCGGAAAGGTCGCCATTGGTCACTGCAAGTACACAGCCACCTATGTTAAAAGCGATGGCAACAAGCTTGTTAGGGGTCACGTCCTCACGATAAAGCACGCGGCCGAGCACGACGCCAAACACCGGCGAGGTGTAGAGCAGCACCGAGGCCGTGGACATGCCCACCTCGCCCATGCACTCGTAATAGCAGGTGTTGGCGGCGGCCAAACCGACGATACCGACAAGCGCGCAGGGAACAAGCTCTTTAGGGCTTGCCTTGAACAGGGCCAGCGGACCCTGAGCCACGGTAGACCCCTCACCCGGACGGCAGCCCATAAACATCAGGACCGGCGCCAAGATAAGCGCTCCGACCAACAAGCGAAAGGCAGCCATGCTCTGGGACGAAACGCCCATGGCCGAGATGCCGTTTACAAAGATTCCGATGCTGCCCCACATAAGCGCGGCGATCAGCACCAGCACATAGCCCAGATTGCTTCTCTTCAACGTAGCCTCCTTGGCTTTGTTTCCAGTATGTTTCATGCTACGTTATAGTCGTTATATACATTTATCAAGACACAAATCGGCAAACGGGAAATCTCTAGACAAAAGGAGTGTAGTCATTGGGGACGTTCTTAAACGACTAGTCAAACAAAAACGTCCCCGATGACTAGTCACCCAACTGCCGCAAAATGACGAGAGTGAATAATCTCCCACTTTGAGCCACCAAACAGGCCAAAAACGGGAGCTTATCCACTCTCACCTTGGGGCAGTCGTTTAAGTACGTCCCCAATGAGTGACCCGCCGCAGGTAGAGGACGGACAGCGCAGCGTCGAGCCGTTACGCGGTTTGGTAAAACCGCGTAACTCCTAGTAGTCCAGCTTCCACATGTAGCGGCGCGTCATGTAGTCCTTGTGGGTAACGGCAGAGAGTGCACGCATGTACACGTTGTTGAGGATCGGCGCAAAGATCAGGTGGTTGAAGTACTCGCTCACGCTGTCTTTGATGTCGTTGAGACCGAGCTCCTTGGCATCGAGCTGATAGACGCGCTCGCCACCGTACTGGTTGACAAAGCGGATGCCGCGCTCGTCATTGCAGCGGCTGCGGCCGACGCTGATGAGCTGGAACAGCGAGGTGCGCTTGTCCAGGATCTCGAAGGGGCCGTGGAAGAAGTCGCAGGTGTTGATGGTGCAGGAGTCGATCTGCAGCATCTCCTGCACGTTGCAGATGCTAAAGACATAGGCGGCACCAAAGAGCGGACCCTGAGCCATGACATTGATGCAGGGCTTGTCAGCGTTCTGCTCGGCCCACTTGGCAGCGAGCGGACGGGTGTACTCAACGGCCTTGCGATAGATAGGATCGACCAGGTCGAAGGCTGCCATAGCGGTCTCGTACTCGGCATAGCCCTCGGTCTGCTGCGTAAGCTCCATAGCGATCATGGTCACAACGGCGGAGTTGGTGCGGCCCATGCAGGACTCGTCGACGGCCAAGCTGTCGTACTGAATCTTGTAGTCACAGACCTCGGTGAGGGCGGACTCGTCAACATAGATGGCGATGGTGCTGGCGCCGTGGTCCTTAGCGACCTGAGCGGCGACAATGGTCTCCTTGGTGCCGCGCATGGAAACGACGACGGCCAGGGTGTTCTCGTTGACGTAGGCCGGGGTGGCGTGCACGAACTCGTTGCTGGTGTAGCTGGAGCTCACGACCTGCGTAGCCTCGTGCTCCATAAAGTACTGGGCAGGATAGTTGCCGCCGTTGGATCCGCCGGCGCCAATCCACACAACGCGCTTGATGCCGCCCTTGTCTGCCTTGTCAGCCAAAACCTGGGAGACGACATCCTTAACCTGTTCCTGAGTAGTCATCGTGCATCAGCCTTTCTTCTCATTTGATGCTCTTGATGGCATACAAGTTACATACATGTTTTAGCGATGTCGACTAGTTGTATGCTATATTTGTCTTAGATATTTTGCTGATACGGTATATAAATACTCGTTACCAGCGGTTTTGTTGTTGAATTGGATACATGCTTGATTAGGCAAGCATACAGGTTAGATACAGGTTGATCGCATGAGCGCTTCATCTAAAAAGAAACTGACCCAATACGAGCGTCTGGCGGCCACGCTTCGCGACCGCATCGCTGCCGGCATCTACGCCTGCGGTGACAAGCTGCCGTCCGAAATGGAGCTCATGGACGAATCGGGGCTGTCGCGCAGCACTGTGCGCCATGCCCTTAAGGTGCTTGTTGACGAGGGCCTGGTTCGCACCGAGCGCGGGCGCGGCGCCTTTGTGGCTGACACGCCGGCGCTCCACGAGAACAACCTGGTGTTTTCGAGCTACACGGCGCAGATCCAGGGCCAGGGCATGAAGCCCACCACGCGCACGGTGGACTCGGGCTTTGCCAAGGCTGCCGGCGACGTGGCCAAGTTTTTCGATGCCGCCGTGGGCAGCAAGCTCGTCAAGCTCGTCCGTCTGCGCTATCTAGACGATGCGCCGCTGTGCTTGGAGACCACCTATCTGCCGCCAAGTTTTGAGGCGCTCATCGATCGCGATATCAACGGATCGCTCTACACCGCGCTGCGCCAGGAGTTCCATCGCGCGCCGGCGCAGGGGCACAAGACCTTTGAGGTGTGTTACGCCTCGCAAAACGAGGCGTTTTTGCTCAATGTGGAGCGCGGGCAGGCGCTGATTCTGATCACCGACTACGTCTACGACACCGACGGCCGCCCGCTGCACATCTCCAAGCGTATCCAGCGCACCGACCGCGCCAAATACACCGAGCCCATCGGCTAACCACCACCAAAACCACCACAATGGGGACAGGCACCTTTGTGGTGGTTTTTAAGGTTAACGCGCCAAAAACGGCCGATTTTCGAGAGAAACCACCACAAAGGTGCCTGTCCCCATTGTGGTGGTTTTAGGCGAGGAGGTCGGGGAACCAGGTTGGTTTGGGTTGGTTGGGGACGCGCTCGGCTAGGACCAGCTCCATCCAGCACATGTCGTACCAGCGGCCGAACTTTTGGGCGCAACGGTCGAAGGCGCCCACCAGGCGATACCCCATATGGGCATGGAAGTCCTGGCTGTTGTGCGTCAGATACTCGTCGTCTTTGTCGTGCGGTACGGCGATGAGCGCGCACATGTTGGTGATGCCCATCGCGACCAGGCATTGCTTGAGCGCATCGTGCAGCTTGCGACCCAGCCCACCATGGCGCACATCGCGCGCCAGGTAGATTGACGTCTCGACCGACCAGTCGTATGCCTCGCGGCTGTTGAGCGGGCTCACGTAGGCATAACCCACCGGACGCCCGTCCAGCTCCATCACCAGATACGGATAGCGCTTGAGTGTACGCTCGATGCGCCCGGCGAACTCCTCAACGCTCGGCACCTCGTATTCGCAGGTAATCGCCGTCTGGCGCACATACGGCTCATAGATGGCAAGCAACGCCGGCGCGTCTTCGGGCGTCGCGAGGCGAATCGTCGGCTCGGACATCTCGGCCATGCAACCCTTCCCTCTCAAAAGCAAAGGCCGCCCCGCGCCAAACCCAGGCGCAAGGCGGCCCCTCGTCATTACATCAACCTACAGGACAGCCGCCAGCGCGTCGATGTCCTCCTGCGTCGTGGCCCAGCTGGTGCAAAAACGTACCACGGTGTGGGTCTCGTCGTACTTTTCCCAGTACTCGATCGAGGCGTGCTCGCGAATGCGGGCCATGTCCTCGTTGGGCAGAATCACGAACTGCTGGTTGGTCGGCGTCTCCAAGAAGAACTGGTAGCCGCGCTCGTGCAGCACGCGACGAAGCGCCTGCGCGGTCTCGATTGCCTGGCGACCAATCTCAAAATACAGGCCATCGGTAAAGAGTGCCTCAAACTGCACGCCCGTCAGGCGGCCCTTGGCAAGCAGCGCTCCGTGCTGCTTAATGCGCGGAATGGGATGTGCCGGAGCGTGCATGCCGCAAAACACCACGGCTTCGCCGCAAAGCGCGCCGCACTTGGTGCCGCCAATGTAGAACACGTCGCACAGCTGCGCCAGCTCGGGTAGGGTAATGTCGCACTCATCGGCTGCCAGCGCATAGGCCAGGCGGGCGCCATCCACAAACAGCGGAATCTGGCGCTTCTGGCACACCGCATGAATCGCCGCGAGCTCGGCCTTGGAGTACAGCGTGCCGTACTCGGTCGACAGGCTCACATACACGGCGCCCGGGAATACCGTGTGCTCGTAGCTCTCGTTTTCGTAGAACACCTGGATATAGTTTTCGAGATCCTCGGCATGCATCTTGCCCTCGTAGCCGGAAATGGTGAGCACCTTGTGGCCGCCAAACTCGATGGCACCAGCCTCGTGGCAGGCAACGTGGCCGGTCTCGGCGGCAACAACGCCCTCGTAGGGCGCGAGCAGCATATCGATCACCGTCGCGTTGGCCTGCGTGCCGCCTACCAGGAAAAATACGTCGGCATCTGGTGCCTGGCAGGCCTTGCGGATAAGCTGCTTGGCACGCTCGGTGTGTGCATCGGTACCGTAGCCGGGCTGCGGCTCCATATTGGTGTCGACGAGCGCCTGCAGTACTGCCGGATGTGCGCCGTGGGAATAGTCGTTGTTGAACGCGAGCATGATAATCCTCTCTAGCCGGGCACGAACCCGATGATTCAGATGGGGCTATTGTACGCCGCCCGGATAAGCAATGCGCGCGGCAAGGCACTCGAGCGCCAGCACCAGGGCAAAGCCGCAGCTCACGTCACTCAAAAAGTGCGCGCCGATCACGATGCGACCAAAGGCGACGAGCGCCGCAACCACAGCGGCGATCCAAAAGACCACGCGGCGGCGCGACGGCTTTTCCTTAAAGGTCGCCGCGGGAAGCCCGGCGAGCATAAGGCCAATCGCCGCGTGTGCCGTGTGTCCGCTCGCAAACGACTTAAAGCCGTCCTTGATCACGCCGGCGGCGATATAGGCCCACTTGTCGGGGTTACCGATCACCCACCACGGCTGAAAATCGAGTCCCTGCGTCACCGCGATCACGCGCATGCGCGGGCGCGACCACAGCGGCTTGACGATCACGTTGAGGATGATGGCCTGGGCGACCCACACGGCAAGCACCATCAACGCCCAGCGCGTGAGCTCGTCGGGCTCGGTCGTGCGCGTGAGGCGATAGACGATAAGGTTGGCGGCGATGACCAGCACAAATGTCAGCCCCAGCTGAACGGCAATGAGTTTACCGCCAACCTTCAGGGACGAGACGATCTCGTAGCCGGCCAGGCCAACGTTGACGAGGATGCCGAGCACGGCGAGCCATTTGCTCTCCCTGGAGTCGGGACGCACCGCGCGTACGAGCATAACGCCCGCGACGCTCGCCGTCAGCTCAAACGGCAGCTCTCCGGCGGCCTCGATAAAGCGACCGTAGATGCTGCCGATATTGAACAGCGTGCTCGAGATCTGATAATCGAAAAAAGACCCGACGAGCAGACAAAAGGCCAGGATGACCGCGATAGCAGCAGCATCTTTCTTATAGATATACCCGAACATGCTTTCCTTTCGATGGGGTCAGATTGCCCAAATGGGGCGTTTGCAGCGTCGACCCGTTAGTCATCATCACTAGCGCCCAGCTGTTGCAGCAGCATGAGTGCCGCGGCCACCGGGCCGGTGCCGTCGTTGGCGTCGAGACCGCGGCCCAGGCCGCTGCCTGCGCCGGCGCCCGCCTTGTAGGGCACCGATAGCTTGCGGCTCTTGGGGAAGTTCACCGCGCCATAGCGAGTCTTGAACTCAAAGGCCACCTTCTTGGGCACGTCGACGCCCAGGAAGGTAATGCGCCCGCCGCTGAGCGTGACACTCTCGAGCCCCAGGCGCTCGCCGCGAATACGAATGCGCGCGCGGTTGAACAGGTTGAGTCCCGCCAACGGCAGCTCGCCATGCGCGGCCTCAGTCTCTTCCTGCACCTCGTCGATGCTCTCCAGGTCCTCGGCCGCCGCGAGCTTACGGTACACGAGCACGCGCTGATCCACCGCCGGCAGGTACTCCTCGGACAAGAAGTAGTCGGCCGGCAGGTTAATGCCCACGTTCGCCGCCTCCACGCCGGCATCGTCGTCGCCGCGCGCCTCGGCCACGGCCTGGCCCAGCATCTGCGTAAACAGGTCAAAGCCCACGCTCGACAGGTTGCCGTGCTGCTCGGCGCCCATAAGCGAGCCGGCGCCACGAATCTCCAGGTCGCGCATGGCGATGCGCATGCCGCTGCCCAGGTCCTGGAACTCGGACAGTGCGGTCAGGCGCGCCGTTGCCTCCTCGGTAAGCGGCAGCTCGCCCGGGAACATAAAGTATGCGTAGGCCTGCGTAGCCGAGCGGCCCACACGGCCCTTGAGCTGGTAGAGCTGTGCCAGGCCCAGGCGCTGCGAATCCTCGATGATAAGCGTGTTGGCGCACGCGTTGTCGATACCGCTCTCCACGATGGTCGTGGCAATGAGCACGTCGATCTTTTTGGTCGCGAACTCGATCATCACGTCCTCGACCTCGCGCGGGCTCATCTTGCCGTGCGCCACGCCCACGCGCGCCTCGGGCGCGGCCTCGTGCACGCGCGCCACGGCGTCGTCAATGGTCTTGACGCGATTGGACACGTAGTACACCTGTCCGCCGCGACTCACCTCCAGGCGAATCGCTGCACTCACCACGTCGGGGTCGTACTCCCCCACGTGCACGATCACGGGACGACGCCCAGTCGGCGGTGTCGTGATCAGGCTCATGTCGCGCACGCCGCTCGTGGCCATCTGCATGGTTCGCGGAATAGGCGTTGCCGAAAGCGTGAGCACGTCAATCTGCTCGCGCAGGTTCTTGAGCTGCTCCTTGTGCTGCACGCCAAAGCGCTGTTCCTCGTCGATGATCACCAGGCCCAGGTTCTTGGGGTTCACATCGGCCGAAAGCAAGCGGTGCGTGCCGATGAGCACGTCGATCGTGCCCTCGGCAAACGCCTTGAGCGCGCGCTTTTGCTGCGCCGGCGTGCGGAAGCGGCTGAGCACCTCGACCTCAAGGCCAAACGGGGCAAAGCGCTCAAAGAAGGTCTCGTAGTGCTGCTGGGCCAGAATGGTCGTGGGGCAGAGCACCATGACCTGACGGCCGGAGTCCACACACTTAAACGCCGCGCGCAGGGCGACCTCGGTCTTGCCAAAGCCCACGTCGCCGCACAGCAGGCGGTCCATGGGCTTGGGCGCCTCCATGTCGGCCTTAATGTCGGCGATAGCCTCCAGCTGGTCGCGCGTCTCGTCGTAGGGGAAGCTCTCCTCCATCTCGATCTGCTCGGGCGTATCGGGCGGACAGGCGATACCGGTAATCGACGAGCGGCGCGTATACAGGTCGACCAGATCAAACGCCAGCTTTTTGGCGTTCTTGCGCGCCTTGTTGGTGGCACGCGTCCAGTCGGCGGTATTGAGCCTAGTCAGGCGCGGCTTGTCGCCGTCGGGGCCAACATAGCGCGTGATGCGGTCGACCTGCTCGAGCGGCACGTAGAGCTTGTCGCCATCGGCATATTCCAGCAAAAAGTAGTCGCGCTCCTTGCCGCCCACTTCCTGGCGCGCAATCTCGCTAAAGAGCGCGATGCCATGCGTTGCGTGCACCACGTAGTCGCCCGGCTTAAAGGGGAAGGTGATCTGCGTAATGTCGACCTTGCGGCGGCTGCGGGCACGGTTGGCATCCATGCGGGCGTTGAGGTCGGCGATCGAGAACACGGCTAGATTGGCATCGGGCACCACCACGCCCTGCGGCAGAGCGGCATCCACAAAGGTCACGCGCCCGCGCGAGATGGTGGGCACAGCGGCACCGGCGGCAGCCTGGGCC
>NZ_QSTQ01000006.1:0-9216 GCF_003438275.1 Collinsella sp. OM07-12 | reverse complement strand
CCGCCGGCGGGGCCCGCCCCCGCCTCGAGCGGGCGGGCGTTGAGCGCGTCGGCATGGCGCTCGCGAATCGAGGCATGGGCCCCCTGGCGGGCGGCGCGGTCGGCAGAATCCGCCGCCGCCACACGTACACGGTCGCCGATAACGCCGGCGTTTTCGGGGGCGGCAGTCAGCGACTCCTCAAAGGTAATGCCCGCATCGCCAAAGGTGAGCTCCATCGACTCGCGCGCACCGCGGTCGGGAATGGCAAACACGCAAGCGTAGCGCTTGCCCACAACCTCCTGAATGCGCGTCATAAATCGATTGTCCGAGCCCGCAATGGCCGGCTGCTCAATCTTGAGCTCGGCCGTAACCGCGCCGCCGGCACGAATCAGGCTCACGTAGTTCAGACGCTGCTGAGCACCAAAGTCGAGCTGCTGGGCACGCACGTACAGGCCGTCCAGACGGTCAATCCCCGCCTCGTCGGCACGGGCTTCGATATCCTCGTAGGCACGTAGGCAGTCGTCGAACAGCGAGCGCGGCTCGGACAGGACCACAAGTGCCTTGCCGCTCACGTGCGCCAACGGGCTCACGGTCTGGCCGTACATCACCGGCAAAAAGCGGTCGAGCTCGGGCGTGACGATGCGCGCGTCCACCATCTCGAGCAGCGCCGCCAGCTTGCTGTCGTCCTGGCTGGCGCGGTAGAGCGCCACATGCATGTTGTGGACTGCCTCGTCGGTGAGCGCCAGCTCGCGGCAGGGGAAGATCTCAATGCTGTCCTCGTTGCCGATGGTTTGGCCCGTGGAACTCACCATGCGACGGATGCGGTCGATCTCGTCGCCAAAGAACTCAATGCGCACGGGTGCCTTCTCCTGCGCGGGAAACACCTCGACGGTGTCGCCGTGCACGCGGAACAGGCCGGGCGCGTCGGCGGCACCGGCATTGGCGTAGCCCATGCCCACCAGGCGCTGCGGCACCTCGTCGAAGGGAATCTCCTCGCCCACCGTAAAAGTAGTGGACTCCCAATAGCGGCTCTCGACCGGCGGCACGCAACGCAGCAGTGCGCGAGCGGAGGCGACCATGATGCAGTTGTCCCCGCGCACGATGCGCCCGAGCGCCTCGCAGCGCTGGGCTACCACGGCGTCGTCGGGCGCCTGCTCGCGCCAAGGGTAGTCCTTGCGCTCGGGAAAGCGGCACACGTGCGCCAGGCCCACATAGGCGGCCAGACTGCGTGCGGCGCGATCGGCCGCATCCTCGCCACTCACAATGTAGACCGTGGGGCGCGGGCGACGCGCAAACTGGGCTGCCGCCATAAGCGTGCGACCCGACTGCGACACGGCCAGCGTCACGTCCTCGCCGGCATCGAGCCCGGCCTCGACGGTCTGCAGTGCCTCGGCAGTGTAGAGCTGCGCGGCTATACGGTGAATGAGCATGCTGTTCCTCCGGCATTGCAACGCCAAAAGCCCGCCGGGGCAAGCTCGGCAGGTCGTACGTCAAATACATTGTCTGTCATGGTAGCGCATGGAGAGGACTCCGGCTCAAGGGCAAACCTAGCCCCGCAAAAAACGCCAGACGAAGATGCGTTCCGCCCTACCCCGCTACGCGCACGCTGGGGCACAAATCTGCCAGCGGGCACTCGTCACACTTGGGTTTGCGGGCGTCGCAGATCTCGCGACCAAAGGTGATCCACTGATGGTTGACCGACTCCCAATACTCGTGCGGCAGAATCTTGAGCAGATCCCGCTCGGTCTTGAGCGGCTCCTTGGCATGCGTCTTGGGACTCAGCATTAGGCGATGCGCGATGCGGTTGACGTGCGTATCGACCGCAATGCCCTCGACAATGCCAAACCCCACGTTGAGCACGATGTTCGCCGTCTTGCGCCCCACGCCCGGCAGCTTGACGAGCTCCTTCATGTCGGCCGGCACCTCGCCGCCATAGTCGGCGACGATCATCTGCGCGGCCTCGACGGCATGCTTGGCTTTGCTCTTGTAGAAGCCGAGTGACTTGATGGTGTCCGCCACGTCAGCCACGCTCGCCCCGGCCATGGCCTCGGGCGTGGGCCACTGGGCAAACAGCCGCGGCGTCACCTTGTTGACCTGCATATCGGTCGTTTGCGCCGAAAGCAGCACCGCGATCAGCAGGCGGAAGGGATTCTCGTGGTCCAAAAAGCACTCGACCGGGCCATAGCGACGGTTGAGGCGCTCACACACCTCGATGGCGCGCTCGCGCTTGGCGGCATTGGTCTCGCGTGGCATAACGACTCCTCGGCTCAACGGCACAATAAACTTATGAGCACAATTGTCCCACGTATAGGGTCGTTACGCTTCCAAAAATGCGCCGGTCTGGCGGCTCCACAGGCTTGCATACTCGCCGCCCGCCTCGACAAGCTGCGCATGCGTGCCGTCCTCGACGATCTCACCATCGGCCAGCACCACGATGCGGTCGAGCGCCGCCACGGTGGACAGGCGGTGCGCCACCACAATGGAGGTACGTCCACGCATCAGATTTTCGAGCGCCTCCTGCACCAGAGCCTCGGACTCGCTGTCGAGGGCAGAGGTCGCCTCATCGAGCACCAGAATCGGCGCGTCGGTTAGGATGGCGCGGGCGATAGCCACGCGCTGACGCTGGCCGCCCGAGAGCTTGACGCCGCGCTCGCCCACCATGGTGTCAAAGCCACGGGGCAGGCGGTCGATAAACTCCAGGGCATTGGCCAGGCGCGCCGCCTCACGAATTTGCTCGTCGGTGGCGTCGGGGCGGCCGTAGGCGATATTCTCGCGAATGGAGCGGTGGAACAGCAGCGCCTCCTGCGGAACGTAGGCAACCTGGCGGCGCAGGCTCTGCTGTGTGCAGCGCGAGACATCCTGACCGTCCACGAGTACGCGGCCGCCCTGAACATCGTCCAGGCGCAGCAGCAGCTTGGTGAGCGTCGTCTTACCCGAGCCCGATTTGCCCACCAGGCCCACGCGCTGGCCCGCCGCCACATGAAGCGTCAGGTCATCGAACACGCTCTCACCCGCCGCAGCGTCACGGTACGCAAAGCTCAGGTGCTCAAAATCAATCGCGCCCTCGGTCACTTTGAGCTCAGGGGCGTCCGGGTCGTCTGCCACCAAACGTGGCTCGTCCAGCACGCGCGTCATCTCGGCAGCGTCACCCAGCGCGCGGTTGATACGCTGCATCATGGAGCTCACGTAGTTCAGACGCATGGTGAGGTTGTACGTATAGGTAAAGATCATGACGAGCGCGCCGGCCGAGATGCCAAACCACGCGTTGCCGCCCGCCACAAACACGCTCACCACGGCCATGGTGATGACGATAAGGCCCGAGGTCGTAAAGTTGCGCTGCATCATGGCGTGCATCGATACCGTCTCAGCATCGCGCGCGGCGCGGTCGGCGGCATCGAACAGATCGTGCTCAAAGTCCTCGCGCCCGCAGGTCTTGACGGCCAGGATGTTCGTGACCGCGTCGGACAGCACGCCCGAGAGCTTGTTTTGCGCGGCGGACGTCGCGGCCGAAAGCGGCATGATACGCTTGTACATAAGCCAGACAAACGCAATGTAGACGACCATGATGCCCACCAGGATCACAGTAAATGTGGGCACCACCGGGGCGAGTGCCGCCACCGTGCAGACGACCGAGGTGATGGTGGGAATGAGCGAATACACCGTCACGTCCACCAGTCCCGTATAGCCGCTCATAAAACGGCTCGTCTGGCTAACGAGCGATCCGCCAAAACGGCTGGTGTGAAATGTCATGGATTGGTTGGAGAGCGTGTCGAAGCACAGACGCGCCAGGTGATAGTTGCCTGCGATTTCGAGCTTGTAGACGGTGTAGTCCTGTAGCTTGGAGAGGATCTGACCCACCAGGTTAACGAGTACGAGCGCCAGGATATAGGGGCCGAAGACCTCAAACACCTGGTCACCCGCCACGGGACCGGCTTGAACGCGGTCGACAATGAGGGCCATCACATAGGTATTGGCAAACGTCAGCAAAAAGATGTAGCCCGCCGACGAGAACACCGAGAGAAAGACGATCAGCGGCTGTGTGCGCGTGACGTCCCAAAAACGCTGCAGCGTGCGACGCACGGTTGAGCGTTTGAGCGGACTGGTGCTTCTCTGAGACATGGGCTTCCTTTCGCATCTGATAGGGCGAAACACCATTGTTGCACATTAAAGTGCGCTTTAGGCAAGTGCGATGCGAGAAGCGCTGCGCCCCGCGCCTGCGCAGACGCCCCGCCGTCAGGTGCGGCTAGTCCTCGTCTTCTTGCCCTGCAAGCAGGCCCGCAGACGTGAGCCCCAAGACCTCGTCGGCCTCCTCGGCATCTTCCAGCGCGTCGATATCCTTGAGCTTGCGCTCCATAACGTTGGTGCGCGTGGTGATGATGCCCTCGACCGTCTTGCCCGCGGTCTCGATCTGCTGCTGGGCGCGGCGCAGCGCCGCCTGATAGCGCGGCAGCTCGGCCTTGACGGCGGAAAGCACACGCAGCACGTCGTCGGTGCGTTTTTGCAACTTAAACGTCTGGTAGCTCATCTGCAGGCTGTTGAGGATGGCGGCCATGGTGCTGGGACCGGCTACGTTGACGTGATAGTCGCGGCCCAGGGTCTCGATAAGCCCGGGGCGGCTGACGATCTCGGCGTACAGTCCCTCAAACGGCACGAACATGATGCCAAAGTTGGTCGTTGCCGGCACACTCAGGTACTTTTCGCAAATGTCTTTAGCCTCGCGCTTGACCATGGTGTCGAGCGTCTTGCGCGCGGCGGCGACGGCCTCCGCGTCGCCCGACTCCTGGGCATCGAGCAGATGCTCATACGCATCGCCCGGGAATTTGGAGTCGATTGGCAGCAGCACGGGGTCTCCCTCGTCTACCGGCAGCTTGACGGCAAACTCAACGCGCTCCGAGGCGCCGGGCTTGGTGGCGACGTTTTCCAGATACTGGTCGGGTGTGAGGATGTCCGCCAGGATCGCGCCCAGCTGCACCTCGCCCAAAATACCACGCGCCTTCACGTTGCCCAGCACACGTTTAAGGTCGCCCACGCCGGTGGCGATAGATTGCATATCGCCCAGGCCCTTATACACGGCCTCGAGCTGGTCGCTCACCTGCTTAAACGATGCCGACAGACGGTCGTTGAGCGTGCGGGAGAGCTTCTCGTCCACCGTCGCGCGCATCTGATCGAGCTGCACGTTGTTGTCCTTGCGGATGGCGCCCAGCTGGGCATCGACCGTCTCGCGCACCTTGTCCAGGCGCTGCTCGATGCCCTCGCGGTTGGCGCCGAGCTGTTGGGTCGTCTCGCGGCGCAGGTCATCCATACGGTCACCAGCTTGCGAGAACTCGCGTGCGATGGCCAGGTAACGTTGCTGCTCCACGGCCGCATCGGTCGTCTGCTGCTGCGCGATGGCATTGGCCGTGCGGCGGGTTTCAGCCAGCGCGACGTTCAGGGCATCGAGCGCGTTGTTGGCCTGCTCAAGTGCTGCCAGCGTTTCCGCGCTACTGTCGCCACGCTCCCGCAACTCGGCACGCAGGCTCTTGAGCTGGATGGCGCAAGCCACAGCAACCCCCACCGCCACCAAGGCGATCACAACAAGCACAATATCAATAGCAGACATAAACTCCGCCCAACAAACCCAATCGAGCACCAATCAAAACCGCGATCAATCTTACCCCGCCATACACACGGATCACTCACTGCCTTGCAGACAAATTTCTCTTATAGCCGCGGGCGTTAAAACGCTAGCTCTCCCAGCCGGCGCGGATGGTTGTTATGACGTCACCTAGGCGCTGGCCCAGGGCCGCTAGATGTTGAAGCACCTCGTTGGGCGATGCGCCGTTGAGGATGCACGTGAGGGCATACGACGCCAGAAAGATGGCCGCAAGCCCCAACGGGATGAGCACGATCATCGCCAATGTGCGCAGGCGCTGGCCCAAACGGCGGCGGCGCGCGCGGCGTTTGTCGAACGCGAGCTCCTGCGCATATGAATCTTGCTGTACGGAATAGGCCTCTGGCGCCGATTCACACCCGGGCACAGCTGCAGGTACAGCAGCGGGCACGACGTTTTGCACGGGCGCCTGGTTGGCAACCCCTTGCATTTGCATCTCCATGAGTCGTTGCTGCTGACGCAGCATGCGCTCAGCTTGTTGCTGCGGAGTCTCAAGAAACAGATCCATGTTGGCCTCCAAAATCGGGGCATTCGACGCTTACGGCCAGCATCCCGCACCGCCATGACCGCGGCAACGCAATCGCCGGCAATAGCCACAAAGTTTCTTTTGCTCAAAAGCTGTCGAAAAGCTCAACAACTCCCCTACCAGCACTTTCTCTGAGCTTTTTTCGCCAGCAATCTTTTGGCCTTCCACCCTTACGCCAGCTGACCAAAATCTAACCAAAAGCTTGACGAAAATTGTGGAGACCGGGACCCCACAAAAACGTGCCGCCCCAAAAAGGGGCGGCACACAAACTTTAATATCAGCTTTTCTGTAGCGAGCACGCGACGACCCAACGCCGGGGCGCGGGGCGGGGAGATACCTTTCCCTCGCGCGACTCTGCGAAGCCGTGAGCGAGAGGGAAAGGTATCTCCCCGCCCCGCGCCCCGCAGCAGCCAGCGCCACGCGCTAGTAGTTCACCACCTGCTCCTCAAAGTACGCCTTCGGGTGGTTGCACACCGGGCACACCTCGGGCGCCTCGGCACCAACATGCAGGTGTCCGCAGTTCAGGCACTTCCACACCTTTACACCCTCGCGCTCAAACACCTCGCCCGACTCAATGCGCTCGACGAGCTTGTTGTAGCGCTCCTCGTGAGCCTTCTCGACAGCAGCGACGCCGCGGAACTTCGCGGCGATCTCGGCAAAGCCCTCCTCCTCGGCGGTCTTGGCAAACTCGTCGTACATCTCGGTCCACTCGTAGTTCTCTCCCGCGGCGGCATCGCGCAGGTTATCCAGAGTGCTGGGAACGGCGCCATCGTGCAGATACTTAAACCACAGCTTGGCGTGCTCGGACTCGTTGCCCGCCGTCTCGGCAAAGATATTCGAGATCTGAACGTAGCCGTCCTTTTTTGCCTTGGATGCATAGTAGCGATACTTGGTGTGCGCCTGAGACTCACCGGCAAAAGCGGTCTCGAGGTTCTTCTTGGTTTGAGAGCTCTCAAAATCCATAGGTGTACTTCCCTTCAATACATGCCGCCCATAGGCTTTGAGCGGCCTTATTTTATGGTACCCCCTGCCGAAAATCTAAACCTTAAAATTCGAGCGGGCTACACACTCAGCCAACGATCGTCCTCGGAGCGGCAAAAGCCCTCGCGCTCCAGATCGGCCAGAATACTCGCGACCAGCTCACACTCGACCGGCGCTCGACCGGCCGCCGCCTCCATCTCGTCAACGCCTGCGACGGCCTCATCGAGCGTAATCCCCGCCGGCTGGTCATCGCGCGCTGCCAGCAACATGCGCACGATATGCGCGCGCTTTTGGCGACGCGAGCCCTCAAACTTTGATTGACGGCTATAGCCCGCCGAGCGCCTGGACGGATTGGGCAACGTCTTTTTTAGATATGCGCCGTAATCTAGCAACGCGTAATACCACGCGCGCGGCGTATCGGCATCATCGAGCGGCACGGCAAAGGGAGCGATCTTGTCGAGCGCCGCACCGGGGGCCGCCGGACAGGCCGCCTGAATCAGCGACACCAGTTCGCGATCGGGAACGGCGGGCACATCGGGAAAGAAATGATGCAGAAAGACCGTGCGCACGTTGGTCTCCAGATACACACCCGGAAGATCAAACGCAAACGACCGGATACCCTGCGCCGTTGCCGGGCCAATACCAGGCAGAGCGACCAAGTCGCGCGTCTCACGCGGAAACTCCCCATCCCAGTCCTCTGCAACGCGCTGAGCGGCCTTGTGGAGCGCCAGAGCGCGTCGATTGTAGCCCATGCCCTGCCAAGCGTCTAAAACATCGGAAGGCGCGGCCTGAGCGAGCGCCCGGACGGTCGGAAAGCGATCGAGCCACGCCGGCATGCGCGTCTCCACGCGCGGAACCTGTGTCTGCTGCAGCATGACCTCGGAGAGCCAGATGATATATGGGTCGCGCGTGCGGCGCCACGGAAGGTCGCGATAACGCAGAACCCCTTCCGAACGAATCATCGAACGAAAGGGGTCCTGAATCATGGCAATGCTCCTTATGCGGCGCTATTCCTCCCGGCAGGCGCACGCACAGGTGGCGTACTCGGGAAACGCATCGCGATCGGCGAACTTGGGATCGACAGCCGGGAACTGGCGATGGGCGACGATGTCGCCGAGCGAAACGGAATCGAGGTAGTCGCGCATCAACGCCTGGGCTCCGGCCCACAGGGGATGATAGCAGCACGTGCCCATGCGCGCACAGTCACCATCGGGCGCGGTGCAATCGTTCATAACCATAGGGCCCTGAACAGCCTCGACGACCTGGCGGATGGTGACATCGTCCGGACTGACCTTGAGACGCATTCCACCGTGGACGCCACGCAGGCTCTCCACAATACCGGCCTGGACCAAACCGTGTTGGATCGAACGGGCAAACGAATACGGGACATTGACCTCTTCGGCAGCGGTGCGAACAGAAAGCAAACGCTCTGGATCCTCGGTAAGCATCGCCAGCATACGAAGGGCGTAATCAGTCTTCCTCGATATGTCCATTTTTCCCCTTTCAAGGAATACGAACAGCTCGAACGAGCTCCGGGGCCGAGCTTGTGTCGAGACGCTAAATGACCGCTAGGACATCCAAATGATAAATAGGATATCCACTGAGTGCCGCGCTTGGAGCGAAATGCATCAGATGCGGCCTACAGTGCAATTTAGTATAACCTAACCCCCTGTCTCGTTGAACAGGTGTTGCGCAACAAAGCTGCTGTTTAGACAGATATACTTATTGGATTTTACTTGCGTTCCCGAAGGTACGGGGATTCTGGGCGAAGATGCGCCAGGGCGATCGTTCTATCGAAACAAAGTGCATCAAACGCAAAAAGCCACGTCCGAAGACGTGGCTTTAATTGCGTTGGCGGGAAGTACGGGGCTCGAACCCGCGACCTCCGACGTGACAGGCCGGCGCTCTAACCAAACTGAGCTAACTCCCCAGGCAGGCGTTCGCGTTTGTTTCCGCTCGCGTGCGCTGCGGGGATTAGTATACACAGAAGTCTGTCCGGCACGCAACAACTTTTTTGAAAAAATTTTTCGGTCCCTCCGGCCTTGATTATCAACTTTATCCGAACACCTCCCACATTCAT
>NZ_QSTQ01000059.1:0-749 GCF_003438275.1 Collinsella sp. OM07-12 | reverse complement strand
TTCAAGACTTTAGTCTGCTGGCCGCGCAGCGGCCAGCTTTAAACCACCCGCTACGCGGGTGGAGACAAACGGCTTTACAAAGCCACCCCTCCGACCGATATTGACGATTGTTCAGGCCGTCAAGAATTCGAGTCGAAGGGGTGGTCGCCATGGCCCAGAAGGCCTACAGCCTTTCCCACACGAAGTGGATGTGCAAGTACCACATCGTGTTCACGCCGAAGTATAGGCGCAAAGTGATCTACAACCAAATCAGGAGCGACATAGGGGAGATCCTCAGGAAGCTGTGCGAGTACAAGGGGATCGAGATAATCGAGGGGCACCTGATGCCCGACCACGTGCACGTGCTGCTGGCGATCCCGCCGAAGTACAGCGTCGCGAGCGTCATGGGCTACCTGAAGGGGAAGAGCTCGCTGATGATATTCGACAGGCACGCCAACCTCAAGTACAAGTTCGGCAACAGGAAGTTCTGGGCGGAGGGCTACTACGTGTCCACCGTCGGCCTGAACGAGGCGACGATCGCCAAGTACATCAGGGAGCAGGAGTCCCACGACATCGCGCTGGACAAGCTGAGCGTGAAGGAGTACGAGGACCCCTTCAAGAGGGGGTGATGCTGCCGGTTCGACCGGCGCGCCACGGGTCAAGATGCACTAGGCCTGGACGAAGTCCGGGCCCGCGCCTTTAGACGCGAGCCCGGGGCCCGTGGGTTATACCCTAAGAGCAAACCACCCTTTTTAAGGGTGGTTCTGATT
>NZ_QSTQ01000058.1:0-842 GCF_003438275.1 Collinsella sp. OM07-12 | reverse complement strand
CGCTCGTCGAGCTTGCGGTTCTCGTCCTCACCCATGAACAGGAACACGGGGACGCCGGGCTCCACGAGCTCGAGGGTGCCGTGGAAGAAGTCGGCCGAGGTGATGTAGCGGGTGCGCTTCCACTGCATCTCCTCCAGGATGCACATCGAGAACAGGATCGTCTCGCCCCACAGGGCGCCGGAGCCGATGAACATGGTGTAGGGGGCCAGGGCGTACTTCTTTGCGAGCTCCTCGGCGCGCGGCTCGAAGCGCTTGCGGATATCGAGCATGTCCTTCCAGATGTCCTTGGTCTGCTCGATAAACAGGTCGAACTTGGGGAAGCAGCCGCGGCGGTTGAGCAGGCGCAGGCCGAAGCAGTCGGCGAGGTAGTAGCCCTTCTCGCAGCCGCCCGAACCATGGTCAGAAGCCATGGCGACGCAGTTCTCGGCGCCCACAGCCTGGCCGATGGGGCCCTCGGGCTTGGTCATGGCGTAGACGCGAATGCCCATGTCCTTCATCTTCTTGACGGCCTCGAGGACCTCGGGGGTGGTTCCGGACTCGGAGGCGGTGAGCACGACGGACTTCTCGGTCATGCGCTTGTGGCCCATGACGTTCCATTCGGCGGCGTGGATCAGGTAGACCTCGAGGTCGCGGTCGCCGAACTTGTTCATGAGGTACTCGAGCTGCATGAGCTCGTCCCAGGTGCCGCCGACGCCCATCAGGAACACGGCGTCGTAGCCCTCGTCGGCGACCTTGTCGGCGAGCGCGGTCATCTTCTTGCCGGTCTCGTAGAGCGCCTTGCCGTCCTCGAGATAGCCCTCCTGGTCGAAATGCATGATCTCGATCTTCTCGGTTTCCTTCAT
>NZ_QSTQ01000057.1:0-1018 GCF_003438275.1 Collinsella sp. OM07-12 | reverse complement strand
GGCGGCAACGCCCTCGGCAACAACCCCGTCGAGCAGATCGAGGCCGTGAGCAACACCGCCCACGCTCTCCTCGGTCTTATCGAGCAGGGCAACGAGATCATCATCACCCACGGCAACGGCCCGCAGGTCGGCATGATCCAGAACGCCTTCGCCGCTGCCCACGACGCCATCGGCACCCCCGAGATGCCGCTGCCCGAGTGCGGCGCCATGTCCCAGGGCTACATTGGTTATCACCTGCAGCAGGGCATCGGCCGCGAGATGCACAAGCGCTACAAGCGTTGGCACGCCGCCACCGTCGTCACCCAGATCGAGTGCGACCCGGATGATCCCGCGTTCAAGAACCCGACTAAGCCGATCGGCCCCTTCTACACCGAGGAGCAGGCCAAGGAGTTCATGGCCGAGGACCCCTCCAAGGTCTTCGTCGAGGATTCCGGCCGCGGCTGGCGTCGCGTCGTCGCTTCCCCCGATCCCAAGAAGATCGTCGAGGCTGACTCCATCCTCAACCTGCTCGACAACGAGTTCATCGTCATCGCCTGCGGTGGCGGCGGCATCCCCGTCGTCCGCGACTACGAGAACAAGGGCTGCTACAAGGGCGTTCCCGCCGTCATCGACAAGGACCTGGGCGGCGAGCTGCTGGCCGAGGACTGCGACGCCGACGTCCTGTTCCTGCTGACCGCCGTCGAGCATGTCGCCATCAACTTTGGCAAGCCCGACCAGGAGGAGCTCGAGGACCTCACCGCCGACGAGGCCGAGCGCCTGGCCGACGAGGGCCAGTTCGGCAAGGGCTCCATGGAGCCCAAGGTTCGCGCCGCCATCAAGTTCGCCCGTTCCCGCAAGGGCCGCACCTGCATCATCGGCGCCCTGGACAAGGCCGCCGAGACCATGGCCGGCCTCTCCGGTACCCGCATCCACGAGTAGTCTCTACTCTGTTGCCTCTCTCGTGGGCGCCAGGCAAAGCGCCCACAAACTACTTCTCTTCATGAGCCCTGCAGTCCGCTCCGACTGCGGGGCTTTTGCT
>NZ_QSTQ01000056.1:0-1063 GCF_003438275.1 Collinsella sp. OM07-12 | reverse complement strand
GGCGTTGCCGCCAACATCCTGCCTGCCATGGGCTTCGCCATGCTCGGCCGCCTGGTGCTCACCAAGCAGCTCGTGCCCTTCTACTTCCTGGGCTTCCTGCTGTGCTCCTACGCCAACGTGCCCGTCCTGGGCGTCGCCCTGATCGCCATCATCATCGGCATCGACAAGTTCGACCTGCTCGGCCTGGGCGGAGCCCAGCCCCAGCTCTCCGCGGAAGGGGATGAGGACGATGACTTCTAGTCCCGAGAACAAGATCACGCGCTCCGACCTCATCAAGAGCGCCGTCAACACCGGCGCCCTGGGCATGGAGTTCTCCTGGACCTACTACAAGCAGATGAACATCGCCTTCTGCCTGATGGTCGCCAACATGCTCAAGAAGATCTACGCCGGCCGCCCCGACGACTACGCCGAGGCCCTGCACCGCCACTGCGCGTTCTTCAACATCACCGTCCAGTTCGCCCCGTTCGTCGGCGGCATCGCGATGGCCATGGAGGAGAAGGTCGCCCGCGGCGAGATCGAGCCCGAGAGCGTCAACGACGTCAAGGCCGCCCTCATGGGTCCGCTGTCCGGCATCGGCGACTCCATCTTCCTGTCGACGCTGCGCGTGGTCGCCGCCGCGGTGGGCATCAGCCTGTGCCAGGCCGGCAACCCCTTCGGCCCCATCGCCTTCCTGCTCATCTACAACGTCCCCGGCTTCGCGCTGCGCATCTGGGGCGCCGTCAAGGGCTACGAGCTGGGCGTGGGCTTCCTGGACGAGGCCCAGAGGACCGGCCTCATGCAGAAGATCATGACCTGCGTGGGCATCGTGGGCGTCATGGTCGTGGGCGCCATGTGCAAGGACATGTTCTGGGCCAGCATCCCGGTGGCCATCGGCTCGGGCGAGGACGCCCAGACCCTCCAGGACATCCTGGACGGCATCATGCCCGGCATGCTCGGCATGATCGCCTTCTGGCTGTACTACTGGCTGCTGTCCAAGAAGATCAACCCCATGGTGCTGATCGTGGCCACCATGGTCGTGGGCATCGTCGGCGCGTTCTTCGGCGTGCTGGCGTAAGGGCCCGGC
>NZ_QSTQ01000055.1:0-1168 GCF_003438275.1 Collinsella sp. OM07-12 | reverse complement strand
TTTAACAGTCTAGGAAACGGGTGATGGATCCGGCCCCGACATGGTCCGCCGGGCGCGCCGTGCTATCCTGTTCCCGCCAAACGAGAATTTGCAGCGGAGCCCACCCGGCTCTTGTTTGGCGACAATCCCGCCGGGTGGGCCCCGCTGCGGACGGGAACGCCCAGATGAACCGACACAGCGCCTTCGCGGACGCCGTCGCGGCGCTCGACGAGGGGGACTTCGAGCTCCTCCGCCGGGCCGTCGACGAGCGGTGCTGCCGCGAGAAGCACGGCTTCGGCACCCTCGCCGAGGCCGCCGACCTCTACCGCACCGACCCCGCCTGCCCCTCCTGCCGCGCGGCCTCGCCCTTCAGGGACGGGAGGACCGCCGGAGGGGTCCAGCGCTGGCGCTGCCGCGCCTGCGGGGCCAGGTTCACCTCGCTCACCGGCACGGTGCTTGAGGGGTCCAAATCCGACATGGCGACCTGGTGCCGCTTCATCGGCCTCATGCGGTTCAACGTGCCCCTTGACGCCATGGCCGAGGAGCTGGGCATAACCCACCAGACGGCATGGGAGTGGCGCCACCGCGTGATGGCCGCCGTCGACGGCTACCAGGACCGCATCGTCCTGCGCGACCTGGTCTGGATAGACGAGACCTACGTGAACGACACCGACCTGCATCTTGGGTACGGCGTGGCGAGGAAGCGCGGGCTGTCCCGCCAGAAGGTCTGCATAGCGGTCGCCATCGACGTGCACAAGAACCCGGTCGCCGTGGTGTGCGGCCGCGGAAAGCCCAGCTCGGCGAGGGTGCTGGGGGCGCTCGGCGGGCATATCGCCGAGGGGAGCCTGGTCGTCCACGACAGGGAGAGGGCGCACGGCGCGCTGATCCGCGAGTCGGGCTGCGCCGAGGAGGCGCACAGGGCCGACGTCAACGACCCGGTCTACCTGGAGCGGATGGCCATGGTGAACAACCTCTGCTCCTGGCTCAAGCGGTACCTCTGGAGGTTCACGGGCATGTCGATGTCGAACCTCCAGTCGTACCTCAACTGGTTCGTTTACCTGTTCAGGGTCAAGCAGGACTCCGAGAGATGGCCCGAGACCGCAAGGGTGGTTCGCCATTTGCTGCTCACCGAGGCGCGTTTCCGCAGCTCGACATAGCGAATCCATCACCCGTTTCCTAGACTGTCAGA
>NZ_QSTQ01000054.1:0-1217 GCF_003438275.1 Collinsella sp. OM07-12 | reverse complement strand
CGCGCCGCGGGGCTCGGAGTTCACGTGCGACATGGCCAGCGCCAGGTCGGCCGGGGCGAGCCGGTCGAACCTGATTCCGGCGCCCTTGGGCAGCAGCTTCCTGATCTCGACGTGGTTGCGCTCGCAGGCGCCCTTCTGGTCGCTGCGCCTGGGGTCGCAGTAGAACAGCCTCGTCTCGCCCGGCCCCTCGCCGAGCAGCGCCGCGATCGCCGCCTCGTCGGAGAACTCGGCGCCGTTGTCGGTGAGGACGGCGCGGAACACGCGGCGCGTCCCGTCGGCGCCGAGGATGGCCCGGACGCCCTCCAGGGCGCCCGCGACGCACCCGGCGGTCTTCTCCTCCAGCGGCAGCGCGAGCTGGAGCCTGCTGGGGCGGTGCAGCAGCGTGAGCAGGCAGGCGGAGTCCTCCCGGGCCCCCTCGACGGTGTCCATCTCCCAGGCCGCGGCGCACGCGTCCTCCCCGAGGGCGAGGAACGCGGCATGCGACCTGCGGGCGGAGTGGCGGGTCGCCGCCCGGCCCGCGGCGCGCTTCCTCGGCCTGTAGCCGACCTTGCGCCTGAGCTCCATGTTGGTCATGCCGTCGTAGCCCGCCGAGACCCAGCGGTAGATGGTCGACGGCGACAGGTCCACCGGGCCGCCGTTGCGCGCCGCCATCTGCTCGGGCGACAGCCCCCGGCGCAGGCAGTCCCTTATCGCCTCCAGCCTGGCCGCCGCGGCGGGCTCGTCGGCGTCTATCCCGCGCCTGGACGAGACGAGGACCGAGTCGGCGCACAGCTGCGCGGCCCGGGCCTCGTAGAAGACGTGGGGGCGGCGCTTGCAGCCGATCGCGCGGTACCGGCCGCAGCCGTTGCAGCATCGCGGCCACGCCGCCAGGCGCGGGCAGGCCGCCGACAGGTCGGCGGAGGCGTCCACGCGCTCGCCGCGCCTGGCCTTCGGCGCCGTCACGAACCTGTGCGACGCCACCTCGGCGCTCACCGTCGAGGGCGACCTGCCCAGCTCCCTCGCGATCTCCCTGCACGACGCCCTGCGCTCCAGCATCCTCTGGACCGTGTCCCGCTCGTGCCTCGTGAGCCTTCCGTAGGCCCTCGGGACCGCCCTTGCGGAGCCCCTTTTCTTCTTTCCGGACATGCCGTCCTCCGATCTCCCGGGGCCGGCCGATCCGGCCCTCAGGGTATCGGGTTCCCACATTCATCCGCACATGTACGGATGAATGTGGGAGG
>NZ_QSTQ01000053.1:0-1225 GCF_003438275.1 Collinsella sp. OM07-12 | reverse complement strand
TTGCGACAATTCCATCATCAGGAGAGATGGAGGTTGCAATGGAAGACGTGCTCACCCAGCTGACGAGGCAGTTCCTCCCGCAGATGACGGCTGCCGAGAAGAGCAGGGTCCTGAGATCGCTCAAGGCGCTGATAGACGCGGAGCTTTTCGAACTCGCGGCAAGCGAGGGGGCGGAAGACGATCCCGACAGAGCCTGCCCCTGGTGCGGCTCCCCGCATTACGTGAAGAGGGGGCGAGACGGGCGCGGCCGTCAGCGGTTCCTCTGCCGAGGGTGCGCCAGGACCTTCACCGACGCCACCATGCGCATCTTCTCCACCACCAAGCTCGACAGGTCGGCCTGGATGAGGTTCGCGGAGTGCCACGTGGACATGCTCCCGCTGCGCGAGTCGGCGGAAAAGTGCGGCGTGTGCCTCAAGACGGCGTTCTTCATGCGCCACAGGCTGCTCGAGGCCATGGCCAAGCGCATGCCCGCCTTCCGCGTGGAGGCCGGCGGCGGGGCCGAGCTCGACGAGTGCTTCTTCAGGGAGAGCTTCAAGGGAAACCGCTCTAGGTCGGAGTCCGGCATGCCCAGGAAGCCCCGCACAAGGTCGCAGGGAACCGACGGGCACGAGAAGATATGCGTGCTCACCGGCATCAACGACGCCGGCGACATCTTCTACGAGATCGCGGGGAGGGGCGGCCTCGACGAGGCGGCAGCCAGGGAGCTGCTCGCCGACAAGCTCGCGGTCGGCGCGATAATCTCGACGGACCGTGCGCACGTGTACCGCCGCGTCCTGCCCGCCCTCGGCGTCGGCGCGCACATCGCCAGCAAGAGGGAGGAGCACGCCATCAACAGGGTGAACAGCCTCCACTCCCAGATGAGGCACTTCATCGGCAGGTTCCGGGGTGTCTCCACGAGACGCCTCGAGAACTACCTCGCCTGGTTCAAGTGGACATGGTGCTTCAAGGTCCGCAGGAGCGCGGACGAGCTCGCCGAGCTCATAGTGAGGCAGGCAGCCCGCGGCACGTACGAGAAGACCTGGCGCCAGTACAAGGTGACCCCCTATCCGTTCTACGAGTACTGGATCAAGCAGGCGAAATGGGACTCGCGTGCGCGGAGGGCCATATACGGCGTGGCGTGATGTCCAGGGCGGTCTGGCGCAGCGCATCTGCGGCAAGCGCTGAAGTCGTGCCCCGATGCAAATAGCAACAGCTAGCGATATTCTTCGGGAACGTCGAAACCGTA
>NZ_QSTQ01000052.1:0-1267 GCF_003438275.1 Collinsella sp. OM07-12 | reverse complement strand
CTTAGAGGTCCTCGCGCCAGAAGGGCATGCTCATGCAGCGCGGGCCGCCGCGGCCGCGGGAGAGCTCGGCGGAGGGCACGACGAGAAGGTCCAGGCCCTCCTTGTACAGCACGTCGTTGGTGACGGTGTTGCGGGCGTAGACGCAGATCTTGCCGGGCTCGACGCACAGGGTGTTGGAGCCGTCGTTCCACTGCTCGCGGGAGGCCGCGATCGGGTCGCCGCCGCCGCAGGGGATCAGCTTGACCTGGTCGACGCCGGTGGCGTCCTCCAGGACGTGCTCGAGGGTGTCCTCGATCAGGCGGATGTTGACCTCGCCCGGGTTCTTGCCGGCGGTCAGCTCGTAGACGCGCAGGGTGCCCATGATGGCGGGGTGGATCGTGAACTTATCGACGTCGATCTGGGTGAAGACCGTGTCGAGGTGCATGAAGGCGCGCGAGACCGGGATGTCGAAGGCCAGGATGCGCTCGACCTTGGAGTCGGAGTTCCAGAAGATGTTCTGGGCCATGACGTCGATGGCGGCTGCCTGGGTGCGCTGGGAGATGCCGACGGCGAGGGTCTTCTCGTTGATGTTCAGCACGTCGCCGCCCTCGGTGTGGAACTGGCAGTCGCGGCGGAAGTACAGGGAGACGTCCTTGTAGTCGGGGTGGTACTTGAAGACGTACTTGCCGTACAGGGTCTCGCGGTTGCGGGTGACCGAGTACATGCGGTTGAGGTTGACGCCCTCGCCGACGACCGCGAACGGGTCGCGGGTGAAGTAGAGGTTGGGCATCGGGTCGATGATCAGGTCGGACTCGGACTCGGAGTTGACCAGGGAGTCGAGGGTCGTGGACGCCGTGAGGGGCATGTCGATCTCGGCCTTGGTCATGCCGGCCATGGTCTTCTTGACGAACTCGAGGTTGTCCTCGATGGAGTCCAGCTTCTCGCGGACGATCTGCGGCATGCGCTGGCCGCGGATGCCCGCCTCGGCGATGTACTGGTCGGTGAACTCGGCGCGGGCGCCGGGGACCTGGTCGAACACCTCTGCGACGAGGTTCTCGAGGTAGAGCACCTCCACGCCCTGGTCCCTCAGGATCTGGGCGAAGGTGTCGTGCTCCTGCTGCGCGACCTCAAGGAACGGGACGTCGTCGAACAGGAGTCGCTCGAGCTCGTCGGGCGGCAGGTTGAGGAGCTCGTCGCCGGGACGGTGCAGGCAGACCTTCCTGAGCTTGCCGATCTCGGAAGGCACGTGCAGACCTTTCGTCATGGCCTCCTACCTTTCTTTCGGGCC
>NZ_QSTQ01000051.1:0-1343 GCF_003438275.1 Collinsella sp. OM07-12 | reverse complement strand
GGCCGAGGCGCCCGCGGCTGCGCGCGGGGCTCTGGACCGCTGTGCGCGGCGCCAGTACAATGCCGACGGGAGTTTCAGGAGGTCGAACATGGCGAGGATACTGGCAGTGGATGATGAACGGGCGATCCTCGACGCGCTCGCGCGCGTCCTCAGCCGCGACGGCCATGAGGTCGTCAAGGCAGCGGACCCGACGGCGGTCCCGGGGACGGACCTCTCGCGCTTCGACCTCGTGCTCTGCGACGTCATGATGCCGGGGCTCGACGGCTTCGAGCTCGTGCGGCAGATCCGCCCGGACTTCGACGGGCCCATCATCTTCCTGACCGCGCGCGTGGCCGAGGAGGACGCCGTGGCCGGCTACGGCCTGGGCGCCGACGACTACGTCCGCAAGCCCTTCGGGGCCGCGGAGCTGCGCGCCAAGGTCGCGGCCCATCTACGCCGTGAGCGCCGGCCGCGCTCGCACGCCCTCTCCTTCGGGGAGGTGCGGATCGACCTCGGGGCGCGCGGCCTCGCCGTGGGCGGCGAGGCCGTGCCGCTCACGCCCACCGAGTACGCCATCTGCGAGTACCTCGCCCGCCACCCCGGGCAGGTCATGAGCCGCGCGCAGATCCGCGAGGCAGTGCTCGGCTGGGAGAGCGACGCCGACGACGCGGCCATATCCATGCAGGTCAGCCGCGCCCGGAGGAAACTCTCCGAGGCCGGCGCCGATCCGATCGCGACCGTCTGGGGGATGGGGTACAAGTGGCAACTCTGAGGACCGGGGGGGCGAGGTCGTGGGGGCATGCCGCTCTCCTTCGTCATCGCGCGCTACTTCGCCTACGCGTTCGCTGCGGTCGCCACGGCGTGGCTCGCCTCGTTCATGGCGCTCTCCGCGGCGATCAACGCGGGCTTCGTCTACGAGGCAAGCTGGGGGCCGGCCAATGCGCGCGAGGTCGCGGAGGGCCTGGCACGCGACGGCGTCTGCGGGCAGCAGGACGTGCCGACGGCGTACCGCTACCTCATCCTGAATAAGGACGGATACGTGCTGATGACAGACCTCGAGGGCACGCGGCTCGAGGACGCGACGGAAATGGCCCGTGCGGCACTCGCCGCGGATCCGGGCACAGTGGAGATCGAGGGCGGGGGCTCGGGCCTCACCTACGCCGCGTTCCCGCTCAAGGGCGGCGGGGCCTGCGCACTCGTCAGCGAGTACCTGCCGCAGTGGGTCTCGCGCGACCTCGCCGGCCTGCTTCCCAACCCGCAGAACCTCATGCTCGTCGGCGCCGCGGCGGGAAGCGCGCTCGCGCTCGCGCTCGTGGCGCGCCGCGCGAGCCGCGTGATCTCGCGCAAGATGGCGCCGCTCGCGG
>NZ_QSTQ01000050.1:0-1465 GCF_003438275.1 Collinsella sp. OM07-12 | reverse complement strand
GGGGGCAGCATGAACGCCGAAGACCTGGTCCTCAACTTCAAGAAGGGCATGGCGAACCTCAGCAAGACCGAGCGCCGCCGCGCTATCGAGTCCGTCAGGGACGTGATCCGCGCGGCGGCGTTCGACGACGCGGCCGGCTCCGCCTACGAAATCGAACGCTGCCCGCGCTGCGGGTCCGCCGCGGTCGTGAAGAAGGGCAAATCGAAGAACGGCGAGCAGCGCTACCTCTGCCGGGGCTGCGGCAGGACCTTCGGCATGGGCAGCGAGCGCATCCTGGGGACGAGCAAGCTCCCGAAGGAGACCTGGATGGCCTACGCCGAGTGCTTCGTGCTCATGCTGCCCCTGCGCGAATGCGCGAGGCGCTGCCGCGTCTGCCTCAAGACCGCCTACACCATGCGCCACAGGCTGATCGAGTGCCTCTCGGCCTACTCCCCCTCGTTCAGGGTCGAGCGGGGCTGCGGCTGCGAGCTCGACGAGACCTATTTCCCCGAGTCGTTCAAGGGCAACCACGCGAAGGGGTCGTTCACGATGCCGCGCCCCTCCCGGCACCGCGGCAAGCAGGTGCACAGACGCGGGCTGTCGCGCGAGCGGATCTGCGTCATGACCGGAGTGAACGACTCGAACGAGACGTTCCTCGAGGTCACGGGGCGGGGCGCCCTTTCGAGGGAGCGCGCCATGGACGCGCTGAGGGGCCGCATCGCGGCCGGCTCGGTCGTCGCGACCGACAGGGCGGCCGCCTACGTCGGCGTCCTCGCCGAGCTCGAGGTCGCCGCGCACGCGGCCTACGACCCCAAGGACCGCTCCGGGGGGACCATCAACCGGGTCAACACCGTCCACTCGCTCCTCGGCGCCTTCATGGAGCCGTTCAGGGGCGTGTCGACGAAGCACCTCGACGCCTACCTCGCCTGGTTCAGGTGGTGCCGGACCTTCATGGCGACCGATTCCGGCGCGGCCGGGCGCACGGTCGCGCGGCAGCTCGCGCACGGCGTCTGCAGGAGCCGCGTCCGCGACATGTTCAACGTGGAGCCGCCCTACATGGACTACTGGGCCGCGCCCGCCGCATAGAGGCGGTAGAATGGTCGCACCGCGATACACGAGGAGGGGTGAGGCCATGCCGTCGAACATACCGGCCACGACGATCCGCATCGACCCGGAGGTCAAGAGGGAGGCCACGGCCATCCTGGACGAGCTCGGCCTGTCCATGTCCACCGCCGTCAACGCGTTCCTCAGGGCGCTCGTCCGAGAGGGCGGGATGCCGTTCGAGATGAGGGTCAAGACGCCGGCGCCCGACGAGGAGACGGCGAGTTAGCCGGCAGGTCGGCATGAAACGGCAGGGCCAGGCGAGCAACTCGTCCGGTCTCGGGCGCATCGCCCCTTGCCGGATTCAGATTCGACAAGGGGCGACCATTGTGCAATCGCAAGAAGATGACGGGGCAGAATGTCAATCCTGGTCTAACAGAGCCTT